>WRLS01000062.1 GCA_009776345.1 Oscillospiraceae bacterium
TACTTTTTTCTTTATAACTTTTTCCCCGCGCCCAGCATTTGAGCCTCGCAAGGCGAAAGCGGAAGGCAGAAGATGCATATTGGTTGCAATTGGTCTGTCGTGCTGGCAAGTGTGGAATCTTCGACCTCTGCGGGGGGTCGCGGGGGTTCTTAGGGGGCGAGCGGGGGCAGCGGCCCCCAGCCCCCTAAGCCGCCTTTTCTTTGTTACTTTCTTTTTGGCGGAACAAAAAGAAAGTAAATTATGCGTCGCGGAGCGCGCTTGTGCAGCCGTGTTGCAAAGTTAAGCCCCAAAAAATTAGTAAAATGTAAGCACATTCTACACAAACTGCAAAATTTATGATTTAAATTGAATGAGGTGTTCAAATGAGAAGCGCGGATATCCTAAACGGCGATGAAAACGCTTTTGGCAGGTCGCTTTATAAATCAATGGGATTTTCCGGTGACGATATACGCCGCCCGATAATCGGCATAGCAAATTCACACAACGATATCGTCCCTGGCCACTACAACCTAAACAGTGTATGCGCGCGGGTGCGGGACGGCATCCACCGCGCGGGCGGGACCCCGGTGCAGTTCGGCGTAATTGCCGCCTGTGACGGGATTGCGCAGGGCAACGCCGGTATGCACTATATTTTGCCTACGCGCGATATAATCGCACATTCTATCGAGCTGATGGTACAGGCGCATCAGCTTGACGGGATCGTGCTGCTCGGCTCCTGTGATAAAATCGTGCCGGGGATGCTGATGGCGGCGGCGCGGCTTAACATCCCCGCGATACTTCTCCCGGGAGGACCGATGGAAGGCGGCGCGGAGTTTGACGGCAGAAAGTCCGACGCCACATCTCTGCTTGAAGCATACGGAATGATCAGCGCGGGGAAAATCACACGCGAGCAGTTTGAGGGGCTGGAGGAAACCGCCTGCCCTTCGCACGGTTCATGCTCGTTTTACGGCACGGCGAACACCATGTGCGTATTGTCGGAGGCGCTGGGCATGACGATTCCCGGCGGCGCCCTTATTCCCGCGACAAACGCGGGGCGTATGCGTGCCGCGTTTAAAACAGGTGAGGCGATCGTCAGCCTGGTGGAAAAAAACATCCGTGCGCGGGATAACATCACAAAGCAAAGCATAGAGAACGCCATTCGGGTATGCATGGCGACAGGCGGCTCCACAAACGCGGTTCTGCACCTGACGGCAATCGCCTACGAAGCCGAGCTGGATATGAACATACTCGATACATTTGACGCTTTCAGCCGCAATACGCCCCAGATCGTGAAAGTGAACCCGGCATCGGCATACAATATGGCGGATTTATGGCGAGCGGGCGGCATCCCGCGAGTGATGGAAAATTTGCGCCCGCTTTTGCACACGGACACGCTGACAGTCACAGGCAAGACAGCCCGCCAAAATCTCGATGAGTATGTGTATCTTTTCCCCGAAAACCCGCAGGTTATAAGGCCGCTTGATAACCCCTACGGCAATATGGGCGGCGTGGCGGTGCTGCGCGGGAACCTCGCGCCGGATTCCGGGGTTACAAAGCCGGGCGCGTTTGACAAAAGCCTGTATCACTTCACCGGCGAGGCAATCGTCTTTGACAGCGAAGAAAGCGCCGAGGAAGCGATCATCGGCGGAAAAATCCGCCCCGGCCACGTGGTTGTAATCCGATATGAGGGGCCAAAGGGCGGCCCCGGGATGCGCGAAATGTGCAAGGCGATGAAATACCTGTACGGCATGGGGCTGGGCACATCTACCGCGCTGATTACCGACGGGCGTTTTTCCGGCACAAACAACGGCTGTTTTGTCGGGCATATTTCCCCGGAAGCGGCGGAGGGTGGCCCGATTGCCGCCGTACATGACGGGGACCGCATTGAAATTGACGTGGAAAACCGCTCCATAACCTTGCTGGTCCCGGATGATGAGATCGCGCGGCGCCTTTCAACATGGAAAAAACCGCCGCCGAAACACACCCGCGGCTACCTTTCCCTTTATGCGCAAACCGCGTCCTCCGGCGCGGAAGGCGCGATAATTAAGGCAGGGTTCAGGATACAGGAAAACAAGGTTTAAGGTAAGGGAAGAAATTTGCCGTGCCGTCCTTTTCCTAAAACCTCAATCCTAAAACCTAAATTCCTGCCGAAGGTCGTAGGGTCGGGGTTCCGGCCCCGACCGCGAACAATAAATTCGACTTTGACGGGCGGGCATGGAAGCCCGCCCCTACATCCCTTCCTAAAACCTCAATCCTAAAACCTAAATTCCTGCCGAAGGCGCTAAAAACGCGAGCGCGGGGATATTGCGCATGACCGTAAACAAAACCGCCGCTGCGGCTATTGCAATGGCGGCGGGGAAATCCCGCTTATGCGGCTTCGGCGCTTTGCCGTATCTTATGTAAAAGTACACCGCCCGCGCGAGGGCAATAACCAAAAACGGCAGCGTAACCACAAATAATTGGTTGTATCCGAACGCTTCGCGCGGGGCAAGGCGCAAAAGGGCAGAAAGCGCCCTCCCCGCCCCGCAGCCCGGGCAATACAGGCCCGTAAGCGCGTGGAAGACACAGAAAATCAGCCTGTAGCCGCGCGTTGCCAATGCCCGGTTTAAAACCCACAACAAACATAAGCCCCCGAAAACGGCGGCAACAATAAGGGCGCGGCGCGTGCTATCCGATCCGCGCAAGCTGGTTCAAATCGTTTTGGATCAGCGCCATGTTGATGATAGAGAACCCGAAAAGCGCCAGTATCACGTACAGGATCGCGCGGTCCTCGTCGGGGATCGAATGTTCCCTGCACAACGCGGTCATCGCCTGGCCCCACTTGTAGTACACAAAAATCCCGTAAATGCCGCCTGTGACGATGTACAGCACGATCGTCAAAACGGGCGTAGTGGGGATATTGTGCCTGTTGTTGTAAAGGTCGGACGCGATGCAATAGTACCAGTAAATCCCGAAAATCCCGCAGGTGATGATGGACAGGATGATGTAGAGCGCAATGCCCCTTTCTTGAAGCTGCATGGTTTTTCCTCCCGGTTTCTGTATTATTTTAAAACATACCGCTCGTACGTTTTAAGTAACGTATATCCTTGCCGTAAAATTTCAGCACTTTATATTCAAACAGCAGGCGCGATGCCATGCGCTGGCCGTATTTTTGCTCAATCTCGGAGAGGTCAAGGTTCGTGCTGATAATCACGGGGCGGCGTTCAACCAGCCTGGTATTGACAATGTTATACATGGCGGAGGCGGTAAAGCCGGTGGCGAATTCCGTACCCAAATCGTCAAGGATCAAAAGGTCACAGCCCAGCGCGATATCTAAATTTTCGCGGTAGCCGCCTTCCTGCCCGCGCGAAAACCTTTCCGCTTCCAGCCGGTCCATAAGCTGCTGCGCCGTGGTGTAGACCACGCCGTACCCTGCTTCTGTAACGCAGTGCGCGACCGCCAGGGACAGATGCGTTTTCCCAAGCCCCGTCCGCCCCAGGAACAGCAAACTTTGCGCCCCGAAAGCGAACCCGTCGGCGTATTCGCGGCAAAACTGCGCAAGCTCCGTCATACGCTCCCTCGGGGAAACGCCATCCTGCGGCTCGGTGGGATAAAACCCAAGGGAAAAACTGCCGAATGTATGGGTGCCTACAGGTGCCGAAGTCCCAAGCCATGAATGGGCCTCCGCACGAAGCAGCCCTTTCAGGCACGCGCATTTTTCGGCGCCGATATAGCCGCTGTCACGGCACTGCGCACAGCTGTACTGCTCTTCGAGGTAATCGGCGGGGTACCCTGCCTCGGTAAGGAGAAGGGCGCGCCTGCGCTGAAGCTCAAGGCTTTTATGGCTTAGGCGTTCGATTTCCCTCGCGGCAAGCTCGGGCGAAACTGCCGCGGCTTTTATGGCGGCGGCGCCGGTCTCCGCCATTTTACGCTCAATTTCCACAATCGCGGGGATGAGGCGCAAAACCTCTTCACGGCGGGAAACAGCGCGCCCCCGTGCATCCTCCCGCCGCCGGTCCAGCTCACTGCGGGCATTGTCATGGACTTGCTTCGGGTAGGGCATACTCTTTCACCGCCTATTCATTTGAGCTTGACAAACAGGCTCTTACAACTTTCCGCCGGACAGCATATCCTCAAACTCGCTCAGCTCATAGGAAGCGCCTTTCTTGCCCTTTTTCCCTTGATCTGATTCCCGCAGCGCTTCTGCTGCCGTTTTGATATTTTTACGGTGCCATGACGCCAATATCTTATCTATGTACGCGAGGTTCCGTCTGCCCGTGGATTCAACAGATTTCTCGTAAGCGATCCCGATTAGGGTTTTGTCCATCGCGTATTCCTGCGTCCAAACGCGGATGTAATCCCGCTCCTTGGTTATCAGGTCCCTGTCGTATATGCATAAAACACGCTTGATTTGGCTTTCGGTTTCTCTTTCCTTTGTCAGCCGCCGTATCTCTTCATCGGCTTTTTCGTGGGTGATGACGCCGCGGTCACACCAATCGGCGGCAACCTTTTCTATGTAGCGCGCGTTCTCCTTGCCGATGGAAAGGCAATATTGTATGAGCATCAGCACAGCTTCGGGCGCAAACCCGTAATAGCTGTACATCGCGGCAACAAGGTCGGATATATGCGGGGTGAGCGGTTTGCCGAACAAAAGCTGGCTTTCCTGCAGCAGGGCGGCTATGTTGGTGTCACTTTCCGCCATAATGTTTATTTCATACACAGAAAAGCGCGGCCTTGTGCCGGAAACCGCCGCCACCTTGCGCCCTTCTTTTTTCTTTTCGGGTTTGGGCGTGTCTTCTTCAACCGTATAGGACAGGATTGGGGTTTCCGTGGAAGCGGGCGGCGTATTTGCATATGATATGTAAACAGGCGGCATTTCAGTGTCCGGCGCGCCCGATTCGGATAAATCCGGGATGTGGCGGACTATGCCGCACGCCGCCCAATATCCCAGCGCGTCCCGCACATCGGCGGCGGACTGCCCGAGTATTTCCGCAAGCTGCTCCGGTTCTGTCCCCCCGCCGTTTCTGAGCATCACAAGCAGCACTTTCAGCGACAGGGGCCCGCACAGGCGGATATGGCGGTCTACGATTTGGGCGGGGACCGCGAACACGCTCGACCAGATACCGCTTTCTATTTGATATGGCATGGGCGCGCCCCCCATAATTTTTACGGTTGCATAGCTAATAAATAATAACACATTTCAGCCGCCACGTCAATTAGGTTGACGTGACAGGCAATATATAATATAATTATTACAATTGTTAAAAATGGAAGGAGATAGGATCGTGAACAAGGTTTTTTTATGCAAAGAAACCGTCAGGGACGAAACCCGCGCAGCCCTGGTCCCCTCCGATGTCAAGGCCCTTTCCGCCATGGGGTACGAGCTTGCGGTGCAAAGCGGCGCGGGGCTGGGGGCAGGCTATACCGATGGCGAATATGAAGCGGCAGGGGCAAAAATTATACCGGAATTAGACGAGGGGTACAGGTTCGCCGATATCATAATACGGGTAAACAAACCGGACAGCATAGCCGGTATCCGCGAAAACACGCTGCATATAAGCTCCTTTGATGTTTTCGGCGAGATGGGCGCGATCCGCGAATACGCCGATGCGGGCATAAAGCTGGTAAGCCTGGAGATGGTGCCGCGGACAACCCTTGCGCAGAAGATGGACATTCAAAGCTCCCAGGCGTCTTTGGCGGGCTATTACGCGGTGCTGCTTGCCGCGTCCAAGCTGCCGAAAATCATGCCGATGATGATGACGCCTTCGGGGACGATATCCCCGGCAAGGGTATTCATCATAGGGGTCGGGGTAGCGGGGCTACAGGCGATCGCGACTGCCAAGCGGCTGGGCGCGCGGGTTGAGGCGTTCGACACCAGGCCGGTCGTCGAAGAGCAGGTGAAATCCCTCGGCGCAAAATTTGTGAAAATAGACCTGGGCGAAATGGGGCAGACAGACCAGGGCTACGCAAAAGAGCTTACACCGGAGCAGATTGAGATCCAGCGGAAGGCACAGGCAAAGGTCTGCGCGCAGTCTGATATAGTAATCACCACCGCGAAGGTATTCGGGCGCAAGGCGCCTGTCCTGCTGACAAAGGAAATGACCGCGCAGATGAGGTCCGGCTCGGTTATTATCGACATGGCGGTAAAGACAGGCGGCAATGTCGAAGGCTCCGACCCCGAAAAAGACATCCTGCTGGACAACGGCGTGCTGGTAGTATCGGGCGACGGACTTGAAAGGCTTGTCCCCAAGGATGCGTCAAATATGTTCTCCGGCAACATCTTCGCCTTTTTGGAGCATTTTTGGGACAAGGACGCGAAGTCAATAAAAATAGACGCCGGGGATGAAATAATGGGCGGCTGCCTTATTACATCGGACAAAAAAATAATCCATGAGCGCTTCATGGACAAATAATAAATTATAATTTTTGAAAGGAATGGGCGCTGTTATGAATATGATGCTGCTTGTCTTTATTTTTGTCCTTGCCGCGTTTTTGGGTACGGAGCTGATAAACAAGATCCCGTCCCAGCTGCACACGCCTTTGATGTCGGCTACAAACGCGGTATCCGGCATAGCCGTGGTTGGGGCGCTGGTGGCGTGCGCAATGCTGGCGACGGGGACACTGGGCATGATCCTTGCTTTTATCGCGATAATCCTTGCCACAATCAATGTTGTCGGCGGTTTTTTAGTAACTGAGCGGATGCTGGGGATGTTCCGCCAAAAGGGGGAAAAGGATAAATGATTATAAGCCTTGTGTACATAGCCGCCTGCGTCCTGCTTATCGTGGGCATAAAAAAACTCAGCAAGCCCGCCACCGCCCGCCAAGGGAACTTTTTATCCGCGCTGGCGATCCTTATAGCGGTCATCGCGGTATTCTTTGAAAACGATGTTGTGCAGTCCTGGAACACAAGCAACTGGATCCAAAACGGGTATTTATGGTGCTTTGCAGGGCTTATAATCGGATCTGTCATCGGCGCCGTCTGGGCAAAAAAAGTACAGATGACCGGTATGCCCGAGCTTGTCGCCATATTCAACGGCTTCGGCGGGCTTGCGTCCGCGCTGGTGGCGTTTTCCCAGTATCTCAAAGACCCGCTGTCGGACGATATAGTCGCGTCGGTGGCAATAGGGCTTACAATTTTCATCGGCGCGCTGGCGTTCACCGGTTCTGTCCTTGCATGGGGCAAGCTTTCTGAAAGAATTACGGGGCGCGCGGTTGTATTCAAAGGGCAAAAGCCGATTAACCTATGCCTGCTTATAACCGCCATAGCGGCGATGGTCGTTTACGCCATACCCGGCATTGACGCACAGCTCAAGCTCGCCGTGATTATAGTGCTGTCGGCTGTTTCGCTAATCTTCGGTTTTACGCTGGTGCTGCCTATCGGCGGCGGGGATATGCCTGTTGTAATCTCTTTGATCAACAGCTTTACGGGGCTTGCCGCCGCTACTGCAGGATTTATAATTTCCAACACTATGCTGGTTGTTTCGGGCTGCCTTGTAGGCGCCTCGGGCATGGTGCTTACGCTGATTATGTGCAAGGCGATGAACCGCTCAATCGGCAACCTGCTGTTCAGCGGGTTCGGCGCGGTCGATGCCGTTTCGTCTAAGGGTCCTGCATCTGAGCCTAAATCCATCACAAGCGAGGACGCGTACCTGATTTTGGAGGCCGCGCAATCGGTTGTGTTTATCCCGGGCTACGGAATGGCGGTCGCGCAGGCACAGCACGTGGTAAAAGAGCTTGCGGAAAAGCTGGAGGCAAACGGCGCGGAGGTCAGCCATGCTGTCCATCCGGTTGCGGGGCGTATGCCGGGGCATATGAATGTCCTGCTGGCGGAGGCCGATATCCCCTATGAGCAGCTGAAAACGATGGATGAAGTAAACCCGGCCATGCCTATTACGGATGTCGCCATTGTGATCGGCGCGAATGACGTTGTAAACCCCGCCGCCCAAACAGACGCGGCATCCCCCATTTACGGGATGCCTATCATAAAAGCGCACGAGGCAAAAACCGTGTTTGTATTGAAGCGCGGGAAGGGCAGGGGCTTTTCCGGCATAGACAACGAGCTGTTTTATTATCCCAACACGCTGATGATTTACGGGGACGCAAAGGCCACGATTTCCGCCCTTGCCGGCGAGTTTGCGGCGGAGTAGCAGCGGCGCGAAGCGCCGCAGGATTTAGGTTTCAGGATTTAGGATTCAGGGAAAGGAAGAAGCTTTTAGTTTCGTCCCTTCCTGAATCCTTATTTTCCTAAAACCTGAATCCTGCCGAAGGCAACTCCCCCTGTCACTTCGTGACATCCCCCTCAAGAGGGGGACTTTGCCTCCCTCTCTGAGGGAGGTGCCGTCCGCAGACGGCGGAGGGAGTGACGGTCGGGCATGGAAGCCCGCCCCTACATGAAAAACTGCCGCTATTGCCTTCTTAAAAGCTTTGGTTTGAGCCACTTGATATAAGCCGTTATATATTTCGTCAGTGCAATATCGTACAGCAAAAACGCCGCGTTTGCGGCTATTATTATGCCCGGGACCGGGATGCCTGCATCGAAACCGGGCATCGGCACACCGGCAATAAAAATAAACGCCGCGAACCCGCCTATCGCCGCAGCGTTAAACAGGGCAAGCTTCACTGCCCATTCCGTCGCGCGGCGGGGTATGCGTTCTATCTTCTCCTTTACGATGGGATAATAGCCCAAAAAAAGCGCGAAAGCAATCGCTGCCTGGCGGTCCGGCAGGATAAAAAGGCACAGCGCCGATACCGCTATGTATATAAGCAGCGCGGTTTTATGCCCCGCCTCCACAACCACCGCCATTAACATTGCCCCGGCGACCGCCGGCATGGCAAAGGACGAAAGCGGGATAACCCCTGTAAGTGACATAAACACAAGGCACAGCGCGGAAAACACCCCGCCCAAGGCAATCCGCGGGCTTCCTTTTTTATTCACGGTCAGCAGCCGCTCATGCAGTCGCAGCAGCAGCTCGTGCAGTAAAGCGCCGTGCAAAAATCGCACACCGAGCATCCGCCGCCGTAGCCGCCCTGCGTGTGATACCCTGTCCCGGGCGCGCGGCCTGTTTGCCGCTGCCATTGCATTTGGTTAAACGCCGCCTGGTATTCGCGGTTCCCCGGGTCCATTTGATGCGCGCGCGCGAAATTCCCGTAGGCCTGGTCCAGCCAGCCGCGCGTATACTGGACGCTTGCTTTGAGAAAATGCCACTCGGCATCGCGGAGATGAACGGGCGTCCCGTCGAGAAGCTCCTCGGCCTCGGTGACACGCCGCGCGCTGATCAGCCTGCGGATATCAGAAAACTGTGATGCCCCATTGTTTTCCCACCCGCTGTAATTGCTTTGCCCCGTGCCTTTGCGCATGGAGTTTATTTGATCGTACGCGTCGTTGACTTCCTTCATCTTTTCCGCGGCTAAATCGGCAAGGGGGTTGTCCGCGTAACGGTCCGGGTGGTATTTGCGCGCCAGTTCACGGTATGCCGATTTAACCTCGTCGTCGCTTGCGCCGGGCGGGACCCCGAGAGTTTTATATGGATCTGCCATCCGTGACCTCCTCGCTGTTTTTTCCGTCCGGGCCCGAATTTGCGCCGCCTGTGACTGTCCGCGCCGTTTCCGAAAGCCCTAAATGAATAATATTAAGGATAACCGGGCGGAAGCTTTTCAGCTCCAATAAATCACAGGCTTTGCCGATTTCGCCGATTGTCAGGCGCAGGGACGGCGCGTTTTCCTCTTTTACCCGGTCAAAGCATATATCACCGCAATCCGGCAGAAATGGGTTGAAGCCCCCGGATTTCGCGTCCTTTTCAAGATCGTCGAGCGCGTCGCAGATGTAGATGTAACGGCCAAGCAAATATCCCATCCTCCCAAGGATATATGCCGTGCCTTCATCCCCGGACAGCATTTGTAAAATTTCAGACATCGCGGATGAAAACGGCTCGCAAATACAGTCGATTTGCGTTTCTTTTTCTTTCTCGGCGTTCTGCTGGGACCGCATTGCCCGCGCGATAACGCGGTCTATCGCGGGCTGTGCCTTCGATGCTTTTTTCCACGCCGGCGTTGCAAAGGCTTTTATTAAACGCCAGCACGCGCGTTTTATCCCGGCGCTGTCCGTAACATTGTCCTCTATTTTATAATAAAGCATAATCGCCGCGGCATCCGCGCCAAGCGCCAAGGATGGGTTGTCCGCGCATATTTTTATTTTTTTCAGCGGGTTTACAAAGCAGCGCCGTGTTTCAAAAACCGGTTCTGTTTCTGACAGTGACATTGAAAGCATCGCCAAAAAAGTGAAATCGTAGCTGAGCGTAAAGCTTGCAAGCGCGCCGTAGGAACGCCCGAGCCTCCTGCACAGCCCGCAGTAGACGGCCTTGTAGGTTTCATATTCGCGGATCTTCAGCTCCGGTTTAAACGGGCGGATATATCCGAACAACCGCAGCGCCCCTTGTCAATGTATTTACCTAGCATTTTACAGGAAAAGAATAGCTATTTTTTGAATAATATGTGAATGAATTGCGTTAAATGGACTATCGACAAGCGAAAATTTACTGTGTACGTAATTCAAAACAACTCCCCCTGTCACTTCGTGACATCCCCCTCATGGAGGGGGACTTTAGCCTCCCTCTCTGAGGGAGGTGGCGCGAAGCGCCGGAGGGAGGGAAAAAGGACAAAACACCAAAACACCCGTCACAAAGCGATAAATCGCTTTGCGCCACCCTCTTTAAAAAAGAGGGTACGTCCTACGGTTGTTTTGTGCTTTCTAATGAAAGAATAAATCTTATTGTAGCCTTACCCTCTTTTTTAAAGAGGGTGGCACCGTGACGACTTGTTCGTCGCGGTGACGGGTGTTTTGCCTTCGCGCAGGTTTTAGGATATAGGTTTCAGGTTTTAGGAAAAGGGCGGCACATACTGATAATTCCTTGCCCCCTTCACGCA
>WRLS01000063.1 GCA_009776345.1 Oscillospiraceae bacterium
GATACGCGCTCGGCATCCGCCTTTGCGCCCTTGGCGATGGCATGGGCAAGCTTTTCTGTGTTGCCGCCCCTAGAGTAATAGATCACCCTGTTCATAAGAGTCCCCCTTTTGTGAATATGTCAGCTTTTTAGAAGTTGTGTTCATAAGCGAAATGTGCCGGAACGGCGAGCGGATTTTTTGCCGGACAAGGCAAATTTTCGCAGGAATACTCCATGTATTCCAAGGAAATTTAACACAGTACGGCGGTAAATCCGCCGCTGTTACGGTCTTTGAGCTATGAACACAGCTTCTCATTCCCCCGCGCTTTCCCTGCGTAGCTGCGCGCGTTTAATCTTCCCGCTGATCGTCTTTGGCAGCTCATCCGTAAACTCGATTATCCGCGGGTATTTATAAGGCGCGGTCAGCTTTTTTACATGGGCCTGCAGCTCTGATATAAGCTCATCGGAACCGGCAAAGCCCTTGTTCAGCACTACGGTTGCCTTTACCACCTGCCCGCGTTTTGGGTCAGGCGCGGCGGTGACGGCGCACTCAAGCACGGCTTCATGCTCACACAGCGCGCTTTCCACCTCAAACGGGCCGATCCTGTAGCCGGAGCATTTTATCACATCGTCGTCCCGCCCGACAAACCAGTAGTAACCGTCATGGTCGCGCCACGCCACGTCGCCTGTGTTGTAAATCCCGCCCGCGAAGGCTTTTGCGGACAGCTCATCGTCCAGATAATAGCCCTTAAACAGCCCTGTCGCGTTTGTGTTGCGGATGACGATCGTGCCTTCCTCGCCGTCGTCGCAGGGATTGCCGTCGGAGTTTATCAAATCGATGCCATAGAGCGGCGCGGGTTTTCCCATAGAACCCGGGCGCGGCGCAAACCACGGGAAATTCGCGATAAGCACAGATGATTCCGATTGCCCGAAGCCCTCCGACATATCAAGCCCGAGTATGCCCTTTACATGACCAAAAACATCAGGGCTGAGTGGCTCGCCCGCGTTCCCGAGATGCTCGATTGAAGACAGGTCGTATGTGTCCATGCCCTCCGCCAGCATAATCCTGTACATGGTCGGCGGCGCGCAAAAGGTAGTGACCTTGTATTTTTCAAGAAGCTCCAGCATTTTTTGGGGCGCGAACCTGTCCAGGTCCGTTGCGAAAACTACAGTGCCGCAGATCCACTGGCCGTAGATTTTCCCCCAGCCGAATTTCGCCCAGCCTGAATCAGACCAGGAAAGATGCAGCTTGTTTTCGCGCACCTGCTGCCAATATTTAGCGGTTACAATATGCCCGAGCGGGTGCGTGAAATCGTGCAGCGCCATCTTTGGCATACCGGTAGTGCCGGACGTGAAGTAGATCAGCATGGGGTCGGTGTTTTTTATATTGCGGGGGCGCGCAAAATCATCCGGCATGGCGGCGATTTCCGAGGTAAAGCAGGTCCAGCCCTCCCTGCTGCCCGGTGTGATGATTTTCTGCGTGACGGTGGGGCAACGCGGCAGCGCCTGTTCCATCTGCGAGATGACATAACTGTCCTCACAGCACACCACCGCTTTGATTTTCGCGGCGTTGGCGCGGTATTCGATATCCTTCGCGGTGAGCTGCATATTAGCCGGGATTATCACCGCGCCCAATTTACATAGTGCCACCGCCGTGATCCAATACTCAAACCGCTGTCGCAAAACGCACATTACCACATCGCCCTTGGAAACGCCGATGCCGCTGAAGAAATTCGCCGCGCGGGCTGACAGGCGGGATATTTCGGAGAAGGTAAAGCTGCGCTCATTGCCGCTGCCGTCGCACCAAACCAAGGCAAGCTTGTCCGGCTCGCGCTGTGCCCATTCGTCTACTATATCAAACCCGAAGTTGAAGCTTTCGGGGATGTTCAGCTTATAATTGGCGATAAAATCCTCGTAAGAGCTAAACTCTGCGCGGGGCAGGTATTTTTCCAGCATTTTCATCCCCCTATTCTATAATAACGGTCAGGAACCGCGCTTTTGTGTTACCTGCCGCGTGCTGGCCGTGGGGATGCGCCGGGTCGAAATAAACGGCGTCGCCCTCTTCGAGGATATGCTCCTTGCCGTCGTAGGTTAAAATAACCGTGCCTTCCAATACCATATTGAACTCCTGCCCGTTGTGCGTCACCGGCGCGGCGCGCTCATCCGACGGGTTGAGCGTTACCAGCAGCGGTTCCATGAGTTTTCCGACAAACCTGTGCGCAAGGCTCTCGAACATATACCCCGGATACCGGCTGACTGCTTTCCCTTTGCCGCGCCTGCATATCGCGTAGGTATGCAGGTGGCCCTTTTTGCCCGTGAGTATCTCGCCCATGTCAACCTCGAACTTTTGGGCTATGTGATATAGCACGCTGATGGGGATGTTCTCGCCCCGCAACTCATACTCCCGATAGGCTTCAATCGAAACCCCCGCCGACTGTGCCATTTCCTCCTGTGTAAGCCCGAAAATCTCCCTAAGCTCACGGATGCGCTCGGCAATTTGCCGAATCTCCGCGTCTGCCCTGTTGGCGCTGTTCATATATCCCGCCCCCCCTCTAATGTAAATTTTACAGAAAAACGTGGATTTGTCAACAGCGGCGCGGAGCGCCGCAGGATTTAGGATTTAGGTTGTAGGTTTTAGGAGAAGGGCGGAACAATAAATTTCTTCCCTTCCTAAATCCTAATTCCTAAAACCTCAATCCTGCCGAAGGCTGCGCCGCTTCGCGGCGCAGTTGACATATCGCGCGATCAGGCGTATTATTAAAAAAGATCACCGAAAGGCGGCGGATTATGATTAGTTGGGCTGTGCTGACACTCGGCTGCTTCAGCCGCAACCGTTATTGGGGCGAGGATGACGATAAATCCTACCGAAGCGCGGTATGTACATCCACGCTTATCAGGGCGGGCGGATGCAATATTTTGGTGGATCCCGCTTTACCCGGCGAGTGTATGTACAGCGCGCTGGACGGGGCATCCGGGCTGAAACCGCAGCAGATTGATATCGTATACATCACGCACAGCCACGGCGACCACTACGCCGGGCTTTTAGGTTTTTGGGGCGCGCAGTGGCTTTGCGCCCCGGGCGAAATCGGCGCTGTAAAAGCCGCCTTCGCAAATAATCCCGAAGCCGCCGGTAAAATCGGGGCCGCGCCGGATGAGATCGCGCCCGGTGTAAAGCTGATCGCGCTGCCGGGGCATACACCCGGGCTTGCCGGGCTTGTGTTTGAGAGCAGGGACGGGGTGACCGCGGTTGCCGGGGATGCCGTAATGACGCGCGATTTCTTTGACGGGCGGCAGGGCTATTACAACAGCGCGGATTTTATAAGCTCCGCGCGTTCAATCGAAATGCTGGCAAACACCGCGGATATTATAATTCCCGGGCATGGCAATTATTTTTTGACCGCGTGATTTGGCGCGTAACTCCAACCCTACCTAAAACCTATAACCTAAATCCTAAAACCTGCCGAAAGGCAAAACACCCGTCACCGCGACGAACAAGTCGTCACGGCGCCACCCTCTTTAAAAAAGAGGGTAAGGTTACAACAAGATTTATTCTTTCACATATAAATCGCAAAGCAACCGTAGGACGTACCCTCTTTTTTAAAGAGGGTGGCGCGAAGCGATTTATCGCTTTGCGCCGGGTGTTTTGTCTTCGGCAGGATTTGTGTTTCAGGTAAAGAACGAAGCGAGAAATTCCTTCCCTTACTAATTCCTAATTCCTATTTCCTAGCTACTATACTGAGGAGGGGTCATGTGCCGGGACTTGCAGAAGAAGCCGAAGCGCGCCCTGTCCCTTCCGAAAAGGAACGGTGGGCTGTTTTATTGCGCCTGTCCTGGCCGGGGGCGGTGGAGCTGACGCTCGGCTCGCTGATCGGTATGGCGACGATGATCCTCGTATCATCTATCGGGAAGGAAGCGGTGAGCGCGGTTGGCATAACCGGGCAGCCGATCATGATCCCGTGGGTCGCGATCCAGGCCTTCAGCGTGGGCGGCATGGCGCTGGTGGCGCGCGCGATAGGGCAGGGCAGCCCGAATACGGCGCGCAACGCGTGTGAGCAGACAATGCTACTCTCGCTTATATTCAGCATAACCGCGGGGCTTGTTCTGTATATATGGGGCGGTCGGATCCTTCTTTGGATGGGCGCGACCCCGGATTACTACGGCATGGCTGAGCTTTATATGCGCTACAGCGCGGTTGGCGTGGTGTTCCAGTCTATTTCATCTACGGTTGCGTGTATGCTCCGCAGTGCGGGGCAGACGCGGCTGTCCATGTATTTCAGCGTGGCGGCGAATATCGCCAATGTCCTGTTGGGGCTTGTTTTAATAAACGGGTTTTGGTTTATCCCCGCGCTGGGGATATTGGGCGCGGCGATAGCACAGCTCGCGGCGAAGATTATCGGATGCGCGATGTCTTTGTATATCCTGTTCACTTACGCGCATCTTCCCGTATGCCCTTCTTTAAAAGGCATATTTAAGCCGGATATCGCTATGATCAAACGTATTTGCAGGATTGGTACATCCTCCGCCGCGGAACAGCTTGCGCTTCGCGTGGGGCTAATCGCTTTCACGATTTTTGTCATAAACCTGGGGACGGCGGAGTACGCCGCGCATAATATCGCGGGGACGCTCCATGGCTTTGTTGTAAACTTCGGCTCGGCCGTAGGCATGGCGCTTGTATCGGTCGTCGGGCAGAACCTCGGCGCAAAGCGGCCCGATATCGCGGAGCAGTATTTCAGCACATCCATAAAAATGTGCGTTATACTCTCGGTCTTCTTGAGCGTGCCGCTTCTTGTATTCCCCGGGCAGATTGCGCTGCTTTTCACGCGGGAGCCTGATGTTATCGCGAATATCGTCACCGCGCTGAGGATACTGGCGTTTTTCACCACAACACAGATACTGCAGATCTCAATATGCGGCGGGCTGCGCGGCGGCGGCGATACAAAGTGGCCGCTGATCTCCACCATGACAGGCGTGCTGGGCGGCAGGATGGTTTTGGGGTATGTATTTATTGTCCTGTTCGGCTGGGGGATAGCGGGCGCGTGGCTTTGCTGGCTGGTTGACCAGACAGCCAGGGCGGTTATAATCTATTTCCGCTACAGGGGCGGTAAGTGGAAGACGATAAAAATATAAAGGATGTTTACATGATGAAAGTCGGGATTATAATGGGCAGCGACTCCGACCTGCCTGTGATGAAGGAAGCGGCTGAGTTCCTTGACGAAATGGGAATACCGTATGAGCTGACAATCGTATCCGTACACAGGACGCCCAAAAGGCTCTATGAATACGCGCAGTCCGCCGCAGAGAGGGGCATCGGCGTAATTATCGCGGGGGCGGGCGGTGCCGCGCACCTGCCGGGGATGGCGGCGTCCCTTACAACGCTGCCGGTAATCGGCGTGCCGATCCAAACAAAGGCGCTGGGCGGCGTTGATTCCCTGTATTCCATCGTGCAAATGCCCGCGGGCATCCCGGTGGCGGCGGTTGCGGTTGGCGGCGCGAAAAACGCGGGCATACTCGCGGCGTCTATATTGTCTGTTTGCGATGAAGGTATAGCGGAAAAACTGCGCGCTTATAAAAAAAGCCTTGCCGACATGGTTTTGGGCAAGGCGGAAAAACTGGAGCGGCTCGGGTACGGCGGTTACTTGGCGGAAATGGGAGATAAATGAATATTATACAAAAGAGGGTCGGAATAATCGGCGGCGGCCAGCTCGGTAAGATGATGATATTAGAGGCAAAGCGGCTCGGCTTGTTCACAGCAGTTTTGGATCCCGCGCCCGACTGCCCCGCGCACAGCATAAGTGATAGGCATATCGCCGCCGGCTTCGATGACGACGGCGCTTACCGCGAGCTTGCGGGGCTTGCTGACGTGATCACATATGAGTACGAGCATATCAGCGTGAAGGCGCTGGAAGCGCTGGAGCGGGACGGTGCTGTCATTTACCCGTCAGTGGCGAGCCTTAAGACAATACAAAACAAGTACACGCAAAAGCTCGCGCTTGAAAAAGCGGGCATACCGGTCCCGCGCTTTGCTAAAGTTTCGGGAGTGGAAGAAATCCTCGCGCTTGGGGACAATGGCTTCGGTTATCCCATGATGCTCAAATCCGCTACAGGCGGGTACGACGGCAAAGGCAACGCGCCAATTTATGACAAAAGCGGGGCCGAAGGCGCGTACAGGCAGCTAGGCGGCGGGGAGCTGATGGCGGAGCAGTTCGTGGATTTTGAAAAAGAGATTTCCATCATCGTATGCCGTGGTGCCGATGGTGCAAGGGTAACTTACCCTGCAGCCGAAAACATTCACATAAACAGTATTCTGGACACAACAATAGCCCCGGCGGGAATCAGCGAGGACAATAAAAAAAAGGCCGCGGAAATCGCCGACAGGGTCATGGAGGCCTTTGAAGGCGTAGGCACATTCTGCGTGGAGATGTTTTTGACGGCGGGCGGGGAAATCTATGTAAACGAGGTTGCGCCGCGCCCCCACAATTCCGGGCATTACACCATAGAGGCGTGCTTTGCCAATCAGTTCGAGAACCATATCCGCGCGGTTACGGGGCTGCCGCTCGGAAACGCGGTGCTGGTATCGCCCGCCGTTATGGTAAACCTTTTGGGCGAAAGCGACGGCCCCGCAACGCTTGAAGGGCTGAGAGAAGCTTACCGCGAACCCAATGTACGCGTGCATTTCTACGGCAAAACACAGTCCAAAACCGGAAGGAAGATGGGGCATTTTACGGTTCTCGGCGATACGGCAGAGAATGCCCGGGAAAGGGCGCAGCGGATAAGGCGGGTTGTGAGGGTTGTTGGGGAAAGTGATTGATAAATAAAGGAGCGTGCTGTAAATGATATCTGCGAAAGACCGTGAAATCCTCCGTGAGCTGGCGAAGCGGTACAGTGAAATCGCCGCGAATCCCGTAAACAAGGAGCGCTTTAGGCGAGGGAAGGACGCAAACAGCCTGCGCCACGGGCGGCCGCTTGTATGGTTGGACGAAATCCCGTGGCATGAAATGGATATCGGCGGGGAGCTTGCGCTTCGCTGTGAGGGCGCGTTTCCCCGCGAGATGGAGCAGTTTTTCCGCCGTATGCTCTACCGCTGGAAATACATACAGGCGGACATGGTAGCCGAGGATGCCTATTATATCGAAAAGGCGTTTGATATGACCGGGATCGGCATTGACGTGCGCGAGGATATAATTGCGGCGGATAAAAACAACCATATCGTATCCCACAGCTACAAAGACATCCTTGAAACCCCGGAGCAGGTTGAAGCTTTGCAGATGCCTGTTGTGACAGCGCGGCCGGAGCTTGACCGCGCCCGAGTCGATGACGCGAGTGAGGTTTTGGATGGGATTTTGCCTGTGCGGCTTCGCGGTCACGGCATCTACCACGCGCCGTGGGATATCATCAACCGCTACCGCGGCGTGGAGCCTATTCTGATAGATATGATTGAGCGCCCGGAGCATCTCCACGCACTGCGCAGGAAATTCATGGAGATGGGCATTGCGCAGTATTCGCAAATGGAGGAGCAGGGGCTTTTGGATTTTGACCTGTCCGACATCCACTGCACGCCCCCTTACGCGGATGAGCTGCCCGCGCGGGATTACAGCGGCAGCGTGCGTATGGGCGATGTATGGTTCAGGGGGATGGCGCAGATGTTTTCCACCGTGTCCCCCGCCGCCCACAAGGAGTTTGACATTGATTATATGCGCCCGATTATGGACCGGTGCGGGCTGGCGTATTACGGCTGCTGCGAGCCGCTGGACAATGTTTTGGACATACTTGCGGCGATCCCGAATATGCGGAAAATCGGCGTAAGCCCCTGGTCGGATGAAGCGCGCAACGCCGAGCGGCTGGGCGGTAAATTTGTCTACGCCCGCAAGCCGAACCCCGCCTTTGCCGCCGGGGATTTTAACGAGGAAGCTGTCCGCGCCGAAACGAAAAAAACCGTGGAGCTTTGCCTGAAATACGGCTGTGCGTATGAGTTTGTGCTGAAGGATATCAGCACGGTTTCCTACAAGCCGCAAAACTTAATTTCCTGGGTGCAGACAGTTGAAGCTACGATTGATAGTTATTACAGGTAGGGAAAAGGGGGCCGCGCGATGATTATGCAGCTTAACCGTTACCGCGGGATTTGCGGGTGCGGCAGGGAACACGGCATCACCACCAAAGAGGTTATAATCGAAAAGGGCGCGGCGGCGATGCTGCCCGGGCTTGCGGAGAGGCTGGGTATGCCAAAGCGCTTTACCGCCGTATGCGACTGCAACACCAAAGGCATCGCCGAAGATGTAATTAGCGGGATGGCGGATTTACTGCATCCGCTCAGGCCAGTGATTGTGCTGAACTCCGATGGGCTGCACGCGGACGAGCAGGCAGTCGGCAAAGTCCTCGCACAGCTTCCCATAGACACGGGCTGGCTTTTGGCTGTAGGCTCCGGGACGATCACGGACACGGTGCGCTACGCGGCGTATGAGCGGGGCCTGCCGTATATATCCTTCCCCACGGCGGCAAGCGTGGACGGTTTCCTTTCGATTGTGTGCGCGATGACCTGGAACGGATACAAGATCACGACTTTCGGCGACGCGCCTGCCGCCGTACTTGCCGATACCGATGTTTTCGCGAAAGCGCCGTATAGGCTGACCGCGTCGGGGGCGGCGGATGTGCTGGGCAAATACACCGCGCTGGCGGATTGGAAAATCGCCAATCTTCTAATCGGCGAGGATTACTGTGCGCGCATCGCAGAAATGGAGCGCGAAGCCGTGGACAATGTCCGCGCCGCGCTCCCCGGGATCAAGGCCGGCGACGAAAGCGCGATGGAAGCCCTGATGTACGCGCTGCTGCTGTCCGGGCTTGCGATGCAGATGTGGGGCAATTCGCGCCCGGCATCCTGCAGCGAGCATCACATCGCGCATTTTTGGGAGATGGGGGTCATCACGCCGCAGACACAGGCATTGCACGGCGAAAAAGTCGGCGTTGCGCTGTGTGGGCTGCTGCCGCTTTACAACCGGCTTGCGGGGGAAAAAGACTGGGCAAGGCACACATTCCCGTACAAGGGCTTCCCGGCGGGGCTTCTCAGGGAGAAATTCGGGAAGCTCTACCCGGACGTTGAAAAAGCAAACACACCCGACCCCATGATAGCTTTGTCGCCGGAGGGGATTGCCGCGCAGGAAAAAGGCATACGCGCGATTTTAGCCGAAATGCCTGACTCCGCCCAGCTGAAGGAAGAAATGGACAAAGCCGGTATCACTACGCAGCCGGAGCAGATCGGGCTGGACAATGCGGTTATGGCGCCCAGCAAGTACCTCGCCCCGTTTGTGCGCGAGCGGATATCGCTGCTGCGGGTCTGTAATTTGATGACGGATTTTGTGCCTTCGGCAGGATTAAGGTTTTAGGACCCGGGATTTAGGAAGGGAAGAAATTTTTTGTGCTGTTTTTAATTATGCATTATGAATTATTTAAGTTGTTGACATTTCCCTGTAAGGGATATATAATTGATTTTGTCGGCATGGGCGGCACAAACAATCTCACTTTAGGAGAAGTACCCAAGTTGGTGACGGGGCGCCCCTGCTAAGGGCGTAGGTCGGGTAACCGGCGCGAGGGTTCGAGTCCCTCCTTCTCCGTAAAACAGAAAACCGCCTAGACATCAGGATTGGGCGGTTTTTGCTTTTGTTGTGCGCTTTTCTAATTAAATATTTTTAACTGCGATTAAGTAAAAATAATTAAAAATAAGAAAAATTAAGCTAAAACGGCAATGAAAAACGGCAACGGCCTACTTTATTTTATCCGCATATCCCGGAACTAAAATCAAAACTTCGCCAGCAATACATTGTGCAGCCTCACAAGCGGGCGAAGCTCCGCGTCAGGCACACCATGCCCCCGGGCCTCGGTAAAAAGTATTTCAGCGTGTTCCATTTCCTGCTTGCTGATTTCGAGGTATTTTGTGTTTTTCGTCTGGTGATACCAATTTAGGTATTTCTCCGCATCCGAAAGCTCATCCTTGATTCCGGAGAGAAAACCAATGCCGGGGACGGCGGATGTGTCAAGCAGGGGTTGCGGAGCTGCTGCGGTAATTTCAGGCTGTGCAATACGGTTTCCCGGTTCTGGGTTTGGCGATATTTTCATCTGGGAAAGCTCCCGTTCAATCGCATCTATGCGCTCATGGTCTAAGGCACCCAGCATAGAACCGTACAGGATAGCTTCTTCGCGCGAAAAGCCGCCGCGCTTTTTCTCCAGTTCATCAATGGTGGATGCCGCGCTGTCCATAAGCTCTGATTTTTGCTTCTTGTTCAAAATAACCCCTACCTTTATGGGCTGATTGCTAAGTTGTCGATAATCAAATCACCTTTTTTAACGCCGCAATGCACATCATCGAAGACAAGCCCATAGCCGCGCATAATCTCCACTCGATTGATTGTTTCGGCAAAGTCGGCGTGTGTCCAAAGGTGAACCAGAATACCCCGCCGCCGCGCCGCCTGTAAAGCTTCTATAAGCGGCGCGTTTGGCGTCCCGGTATCGCGCGTGAAGAGGGTATCATCAAAATCGACATAGATTACCTGTCCGGCTTGCAATGCGTCCATACGCCGCTGTAACTCGAAGTTCATGGCTACGAGAGGGTATAATCCATATTGTCGTGGCTTTCGTGGTGCTTGTGAAGCAATCTCGATACAACCATAATATCGTGGCCGCTCCAGCCGCCAAGCTCCAGCCGTTCATAGATTTGCTTAACGCGGAAGATTTCTTCTTGAACGCCGGACAAAATACAGCACAGCTCACTGTAGATTTCCATATCAATAGTTGTTGACATTCTGACGGCTTCATTTAAAACCTTGGTAAAATCCATTTCCCTGTGAATGTAACTTTTCAGATAATCCTTTAGCTG
>WRLS01000064.1 GCA_009776345.1 Oscillospiraceae bacterium
GGGGGGCGGCCGCCCCCCGCCTCGTGGTGATATTTTTTTCGAGGTAAAAAATTTTTTTGGTGGATTGTGTTTGTAATTTCTCGCATTGCATCGTACAATGCGGGCGACCACACGGGGTCGCCCCTACGCAAAACACCAAAACACCCGTCACCGCGACGAACAAGTCATCACGGTGCCACCCTCTTTAAAAAAGAGGGTAAGGCTACAATAAGAATTATTTTTTCACATAACAAGCGCAAAACAACCTTAGGACGTACCCTCTTTTTTAAAGAGGGTGGATTCAAAGCGGTTACGCTTTGAAGACGGGTGTTTTGCCCTACGTAAAATATATTGTGCCGTAGGGGCGACCGTCCCTACGGCGCCCCGCTTGCTCACATTCCATTTTTACCGACATATAATATACAAATAATGTTTAATACTGAGAATGTGCGGTAACAATATATACAGGACATTGAAAGCAATCGCCCCGGAAGCGGGGCAGCGGAGTGTGAGAATTCATGACTGTAAAAAGAGGGGAAATCTATTACGCCGACCTGTCCCCGGTAATAGGTTCCGAGCAGGGCGGGATCAGGCCCGTGCTGATCGTGCAAAATGACGTTGGCAATAAATTCAGCCCGACCGTAATTGCCGCCGCCATAACAAGCCAGAAGGAAAAATCTCGCCTGCCCACCCATATATCCCTGCCGTCTGTGGGATGCGGGCTTTCCAGGGATTCTGTCGTGCTGCTCGAACAGATACGCACAATCGACAAACGCAGGCTCAAGGAGCGCATGGGGCTGCTGGATGACCATTCCATGAACGAGATCAACAAGGCGCTGTCAATCAGCTTCGGGCTGGGCGCGGAATAAAATTTAATGGGGCTTGCTATCATTGCGGAAATACATATAGCAGCCCCGCCGCCCGCAATTTACCACAACATTAAATTCAATGCGTGTTTTTTTGCCCCCTTCGCGTGCGAAGGGGGCAAATTACCGCGGCGCATCGTACAAAGCGGCATTGTAGGGTGCGGCTTCCATGCCGCACCGTTGGTAAATGCCTTTATCTACAAGTTTGAAGCGCCCTGCCTTCCGGCAGGGCGCTTTAAGCTTTTATCGGATATTAAACCTCGTAAAGCTTACTCAATCTAATCAGGTGATCGTACTTGTCCTTCGCATTCAAGTCGGCACTGCTGAACAGCTTATCCGCACGTTCGGGCTTAGTGCGCGCCAGCGAGCTGTAGCGGACCTCCCCGCGGATGAACTCCTCGTAGGATGATTTCGGTGCCTTGCTGTCCATTTGGAAGGGGTTCTTGCCCTCTTTCTTTAGGCGCGGGTCAAAGCGGAACAGGTGCCAGTATCCCGCTTCCACGGCGCGTTTGATCTGTGCCTGGGACTTGCCCATGCCGCCGGGGATGCCGTGGGCGATACATGGCGCGTAGGCGATGACCACAGAGGGGCCCTTGTAGCTTTCGGCCTCATGCAGGGCTTTCAGCGTCTGGGCGTAATCCGCGCCTTGGCCGATCTGCGCCACATAGACATAACCGTAGCTCATGCAGATCGCAGCAAGGTCCTTTTTCTTGATATCCTTGCCTGCCGCCGCGAATTGCGCGGTGGAGCCGGTCTGCGTGGCTTTGGAGGACTGGCCGCCGGTATTCGAGTAAACCTCAGTGTCAAATACAAAGATGTTTACGTCTTCGCCCATGGCGATAACATGGTCAAGCCCGCCGAAGCCGATGTCATACGCCCAGCCGTCGCCGCCGAATACCCAGATAGATTTTTTGCCTAAAAATTCTTTGTCTTCGAGGATTTCTTTCCCAAGCTGGCAAGCGTCGCAGATGCAGATTGTCTCGCCGGCCTCTTTGGCTTTTTGAGCTTCAGCCAAAGCGCCGTCCCACTCATCGCCCTTGCCGATCATGCCTTTGATAAACTCAATGTTTTCATCAAGGGGCACAAGGCATTCTTCAAGCTCGGTGATATACTGCCTAGCCGCGATGTTGTTGGCTTTGCCGTCGTCCAAGGTATCGAGCCACTTCTGCGCGGCGGCTTTGAGGTCGGCGTCGCAGTAGTCAACAGCGATCATCTTCTCGGTTTTCATGATCAGCCTGTCGCGGATGGCTTTTTGGCCAAGATACATCCCGTAGCCGTATTCGGCGTTGTCCTCAAACAGTGAGTTTGCCCAAGCGGGACCGCGCCCGAACCTGTCTTTGACGTATGGCACGGCGGGGGCGGAGCCGCCCCAGATGGACGAGCAGCCGGTGGCGTTTGCGATATACATCCTGTCGCCGAACAGCTGTGTGATCAGCTTTGCGTAAGGGGTTTCGCCGCAGCCCGCACACGCGCCCGAGAACTCAAGCAAGGGCGTTTTAAATTGGCTGCCTTTTACGGTGGTGTCCTTGAAGCGCTCTTCAACTTCGGGTTTTAGCGGCAGGCTTTGGCCGTAGGCGAATACCTCCTGCTGGGCGAGCTGGCTTTCAATAGGCTCCATGACCAAAGCCTTCTCGCCTTTTTTGCCGGGGCAGACATCGATACAGACATCACAGCCATAGCAGTCAAGCGCGGACATGGTCATCACAAACTTTTTGCCGGGAAGCCCTGTACAGTCCACTGTTTTGATACCGGCGGGGGCATTCGCGGCTTCGTCCTCGTCCATAATCACGGGGCGCAGGACGGCGTGCGGGCAGACATAAGAGCAGAAGTTGCACTGGATACAGTTTTCCGTGACCCAGCAGGGGACAGTTTCGGCTATGCCGCGTTTTTCAAACTGTGACGTACCAAGCGGCAGTGTGCCGTCCTCGCGGCCGGTAAACACGCTGACGGGGAGGGAATCGCCCTTTTGTGCGTTGGACATTGTGTGGACCTTGTCGATGAAATCCACCAGAACCTTGTCGCCGCCTTCGGCTTTGCGGTGCTGTATGGAGCCGGAAGCGGTTTTCCAGGATTCCGGGATTTTAATTTCATTGATGCTGTCTATGCCGCGGTCAATGGCGTCGTGGTTCATCTTGACGATCTTTTCGCCCCGCCTGCTGTAGGACTTCGTGGCGGCATCCTTCATGAATTTGACGGCTTCATCTATTGGGATGATATTCGCCAGCTTGAAGAAAGCGGCTTGAAGCACGGTGTTCACGCGGAAGCCAAGGCCAAGCTCGCGGGCGATATTTACGCCGTCGATCGTGTAGAATTTGATGTTGTTGTTGGCGATGTATGCCTTCGCGTCGCCGGGGATGCGTTTTTCAAGCTCATCGAGGTCCCAATAGGTGTTCATCAGGAATGTACCGCCGGGCTTCAGCTCCCCAATCATGTCATACTTGTCGATATAGGAAGGCGTGTGGCAGGCAACAAAATCCGCCTTGCTGACAAGATAGGTCGATTTGATGGGCGTTTTGCCGAAGCGCAGGTGGTTTTTCGTTACGCCGCCGGATTTTTTGGAGTCGTAATCGAAATAGGCCTGGGCGTACATATCGGTGTGGTCGCCGATGATGGTGACAGAGTTTTTGTTTGCGCCCACGGTACCGTCAGCGCCCAGCCCCCAGAATTTGCAGGAGGTTGTACCGGCGGGGGAGGTGTCCGGGTTGTCGATAATGGGCAGGGAAAGATGGGTCACATCGTCGTTAATGCCGACAGTGAAGCGTTTCTTCGCGCCGGTCTTGGCGTTTTGGTAAACCGCGATGAAGTTAGAGGGCGGCGTGTCCTTGGAGCCAAGCCCGTAGCGGCCCGCATATACAGGGGTATTGGCAAATTTAGAATCCTTCAGCCCCAGCACAACATCCAGATAAAGCGGCTCGCCGTGCGACCCCGGCTCTTTGCAGCGGTCGAGGACGGTAATTGTCTTTACGCTGTCCGGTATGGCGGCGATTAGCTTGTCCGGGCGGAATGGGCGGTAAAGATGGACTTTTACCATGCCGACCTTCTCGCCCTTGGCGATCAGGTAATCAATGGCTTCCTCGTTGGTTTCGCAGGCCGAACCCATGAGGATGGTGATATGCTCAGCGTCCGGCGCGCCGTAATAATTGAACAGGCCGTAGTTTGTCCCGGCTTTTTTGTTTACCTTGTCCATGTACTCCTCTACAACGGCGGGGAGTGCGTCGTAGTACGAGTTTGAGGCTTCCTTCGCCTGGAAGAAAATGTCCGGGTTCTGGGCTGTGCCGCGCTGTACGGGATGCTCCGGGTTCAATGCGTTTTTACGGAAAGCGGCAAGCGCGTCTTTGTCCAGCATCTCCTCAAGGTCGGAAAACTCCCAGGTGTGGATCTTGTTCATTTCGTGGGATGTGCGGAAGCCGTCGAAGAAATGCAGGAAGGGTATTCGGCCCTTTACCGTTGCCAGGTGTGCGACCGCGCCGATGTCCATGACCTCCTGCACGCTGGAGGATGCCAGCATTGCGTAACCGGTCTGGCGGCACGCCATAACATCGGAATGGTCGCCGAAGATGGACAGCGCGTGGGCGGCGACAGCGCGCGCGGATACGTGTATAACGCCCGACAAAAGCTCGCCCGCGATTTTATACATATTGGGGATCATAAGCAGCAGGCCCTGGGAAGCGGTAAATGTGGTGGTCATCGCGCCCGCCGCCAGTGACCCATGCACTGAACCCGCCGCACCGGCCTCGCTTTGCATCTCCACCACGCGCACTTGCTGGCCGTAGATGTTCTTTAGGCCGTCGGCGGCCCATTTGTCTACATACTCGGCCATGTTGGACGACGGCGTGATCGGATAGATCGCGGCTACCTCCGTGAACGCGTAAGACACGTGCGCGGCGGCGGTGTTGCCGTCCATGGTTTTCATTTTTCTTGCCATGTTGTTAACAGTCCTCCCTCATACAATTGCCGGCAGGGCATAACCTCAACCGGCATCCTTTTAAAGTTCCACCATAAATTCTACCATATTGAGGATGTATTGTAAATACAATCCCGCGAAAATGTCAACCCCATTTTTCATGTTGACAAAATTCGCGGGGATTTGCTATAATATTCCGGTCAGGGGCAGCCTAAGGCGGTTGGCGATCAATCCGAAGGGAGAGGTTGCCATGAGTAAGTATGAAACCTTAGTGGTAATACTAATGTTTGCATCGACACTCGCAGCTTTTTTGAACATAAAAAAGTAACCGCCCAAGCCCGGTAAGCTAGCGGTTACTTTTTTTGAACTTTTTTCGAAAAAACAAAACCGACGCCAACCGTCTTGCGGCTGTCCCTGCATTTATTTTACCACGCGGGTGCAAATTTGTCAACGGCAAATTTGCATTTTTTTTGCGATGTAGGGGCAACTACCCCGGCACTTCGTGCCACCCCTCCAAAGGAGGGGAATTGCGCCCTGTTTTATCTTTAAATTCCCCTCCCTTGGAGGGGTGGACGGCGCAGCCGGACGGGGTGGTTCGCAAATTACCAACCAAACAATATTTTTACGCATTTTTTTATTTTCCCGCCCCCCTAAAGTCCTCCCCAATTCTTCCGATAAATAAAATAGCGGGCGAAACTAGCGGAAGTTTCTCCCCTGCAACTACCGGCGCGGCTGTTTGGGCTTTTTCCGCGAAAGTTACACTACAGCCACACCGGACGCGGCAAAGCAGGATGCGACGCCGCAAACGCGGGCAACCGCGCAAAATTTTACGCGTGAAACACGCGATCATGGAGGAAAAAGAAATGATAGTACGCACAAATGTACCCGCGCTGAATGCGCACAGATTTTTAGGCCTCAACACAGCCGCGGCTGCCAAAAACCTCGAGAAGCTGTCTTCCGGGTTTAGGATCAACCGCGCGGCGGACGATGCCGCCGGCCTTGCGATTTCCGAGAAAATGCGCGGCCAGATCCGCGGGCTTGGCATGGCGGAGCAAAACGCCAAAAACGGCATTAGCCTGTTGCAAACGGCGGAAGGCGCACTGAGCGAAACCCACGGCATTTTGCAGCGTATGCGCGAGCTGGCGGTGCAGAGCAGCAACGGCACGTACCAGGACGAAGACCGCATGATGATCACCAAGGAGTTTGACCAGCTGAAGGGCGAGCTGGACCGCATAGCGGAAAGCACGCACTACAACGGCATAAAACTGCTGGACGGCAGCCTGAGCAGCGCGAACGCCAGCGCGGCGGCAAGCGGCGTGCAGGGCGTGGTAATAACCGACGCCGTGGACGCGACCAACGCCACCTATACGTTTGAGGGGCTGGCGGGGATTAT
The DNA here is from genome assembly GCA_009776345.1 of Oscillospiraceae bacterium. Taxonomy (GTDB): domain Bacteria; phylum Bacillota; class Clostridia; order Oscillospirales; family Ruminococcaceae; genus WRAV01. Next base: position 6,143 of record WRLS01000064.1, read on the forward strand.
TAACGGCGTGAAGGGCGAGCAAATCTTTGGTGGACATATTTATACAGCAGGGCAGATAAATGGTGCGGCCGCAGGAAACTTCTTCGCAGGGTTGGATGCAATGACGGCGGGACAGGGCATAAACATCAACGGTTTTACTATTAGATCGGATGGAGCTGCTCTGGCAGGGGGTACAGGTACTGGGTTCACTATTTTTAACACGGAAAGCGATAATGTTGCGTTGCATGATGGCATCGCTATCCAAAATGATGTGCTTGGTGCCGGAACCGCGCGCGATTTGACTGCAGTCCTCGATGTGCTTAACGCGAACGATAATAACTGGAATTACTCGATAAATGATGACAATCAGCTAGTAGTCATTCTGAAAGAAGGGGCAAGCGATGACGCAAGGTTCAATGGCCCCAGCGCTATAACAAATACACCAATTCCGGGAATTGCTACGACTGCAGCTACTTTGACCACGGCATTCACTATAGCCGATGCCTTCACCAATGAAATTGACGGAAAAGTTGTTATCGGCACATCCAATGCCACATTGACAGGGACCGCGGATATTACCGGGCTGGCGAATGGGGACTCGGTTTCCGTGACGATTAACGGTGTAGACTATACGTTCTCTGTTATTACGGCAGGCACCTCGGACACGTCAATTGACACGACAACGACTCCGGGGCAAGGGGTTGCGAATATAATCGAATATAACCCGGCTACGGGCGCGGGGGGAACCACTGATTTGCTTGCGCTTCTGAATGACCACTTCGCCGACTACACCTGGTCCGTTGAAGGGAACGACCTCGTCGCGACTGCGGTGGTTGGTGGAAAAGTTGGGGAAGCTTCGGAAGATGTCGGGCTTGAAAGGTTCTCGGCGTTCACAACAGCCGGTACAACAACGGCGGGCGAGCACGCCTTTGTGGAAATCGCAGCTCCTTTCTTGGGGTTATTCTCTGGGGTGGAGGCACTAAAAGAGGGAGATAAGATAACTTTAGGCGACTTCGAGTATACGATGACCGCTGACAGCACGAAAGATACGTTCTTGGCGGCTCTGAATGCGGCGACCGCGGCTGATTTGGGTCTTACGGCGGCGGCGGCAACGGCGTATGACGTAGCGGGGAGCGTGTGGTCGTTTAACGCATCGGGGAACCTTGAATGGGAACAGGGTAACTCCACAACCGCCTATAATCCGAATGCGGCTTCGTTTGAACTTACTGTTTCGCGGTTTGGCGGCGTAGCTCCTGCCCTTGATATCGGCACCGTGGCAGTGACGAGGGCGGCGGCTCCGGGCGACGTTGAACTTGAAGCAACCTTCGTAGACGGCACAGACGCAGTCGAATATGCCGAGCTTACTGTAGACCTTCCCGGCGGCGTAAACAGCATCGGCGGCGGCCTTACCGGTATCATCAAGTTTGGTCAGAGCGCGCCTGTAAACGCAGAGGCCGCAAGATACGAAGTACACAAGGACTACGTTGAGGATTTCCTTGTGCGGACCCTCGGGCTGACTATGTCCGCAACAGAACTGCAGATTTCCGTTGCTCTGGAAAAAGCCACCGGCGTTGATGTTACCAAAAATTACAACATCGCACGGGAAACAGACGGGTCTATCTCTATCACCGCGAAAAACGCGGGCGTGGACGCGAACAGGAACGCGTTCTTCACCGAGGGCATGAGCGAAGTCAAAGAGATCGTGAGGGGCGCGGATTCCTACCGCGAGCTTACGCTGATCGTTGACGAAGAGCTTGCCACGGACAGCACGCTGATCGACAAGACGATCACGATAAACGGCAAGACCTATCAGTTCACCGGCCAGGCGCAAATTGATGAGTATGACCGCTTCACAGAAGACGGCGCAAGGCTGGAAAACGGCAACTACGCGATCAACCTGCGCAAAGCCGATGCCGAAAACCCGAACTACACCTACAACGTCGCCGAAGCGATCATGAACGCCGTGAATATCGTGGAAGCGCGCGCCGCGGGCGTTGACCAAATGGTCATGGCGGTTATCGGCAGGGGCATGAATACCCCCGAAGACATGACCGACCCGACCAAGCTCAACACCGTAACGTTCAACATTTCACTGGGCGCGGGCGGCCTTGCAGGCTCCGTGGGCAACACCGGCCTGACCTTCCAGATCGGCGCGAACGGCTCCGAGGACCAGCGCATCAGCATGAGCATCAATGCGATGGACTCCAAGAACCTGGGCATCTCCGGCATGGAAGTCGAGTACAACCGCGTAACCGGCGCGACCGTTGCAGAATCCTCGATCGCGACCGAAAAAGACGCCAACAAGGCTATCGACATCCTTGACGGCGCAATCATGATGGTTTCCGCACAGCGCGCCGACCTCGGTGCCGTGCAGAACCGCCTGGAAAGCTCGCTCCGCAGCCTCGGCGTATCGAAAGAGAACCTGACCTCCGCCGAGTCTATCATCCGCGACGTCGACATGGCAGCCGAAATGATGATGTTCACACGCAACAACATCCTCGTCCAGGCCGCGCAAGCCATGCTCGCACAAGCCAACGCCCTCACACAAGGCGTGCTGTCGCTGCTGCGGTAAGTTTGGCGCAATATTGCAAGTTTGCACAAGTTTCAGAAGGCACAAAAATCCCCGGAAGCACAACAGCTACCGGAAGCATGAAAAAAAACCCGCCGAAAGGCGGGTTTTTTTGTTGACAAAACTTCACATCCCTGCTATAATAAAAACAGGGACAGCCGCAAGACGGTTGGCCAGAGGTTATTTCTTACAAAAAAAGTAACCGCAAGCTAGCCGGGCTTGGGCGGTTACTTTTTGCTGTTCACGTGAACAGTCACGAGTATAGATACGATCATTAGTATGATTACTAAAGTTTCATATGTACTCATGAACATCACTCCTTTCGGTGTGACGCCAACCGCCTTAGGCTGTCCCTGCGCTTATTATAGCAAATCCCCGCGAATTTTGTCAAGAAAAATTAAACGCCTGTTTTAAATCCCCGATAATATCGTCGATATGCTCCGTGCCGATGGAAAGGCGGATTGTGTTCGGCTTTATGCCCGAACCCGTAAGCTCCTCCGCGCTCATCTGTGAATGGGTGGTTGAAGCGGGGTGGATGACCAGCGACTTTACATCCGCGACATTCGCAAGCAGGGAGAACAGCCCCAGCTTATCAATAAACGCTTTTGCTTCATCTGCGCCGCCTTTTATCTCAAAGGTGAAAATCGAACCCGCGCCGCCGGGGAAATATTTTTTATACAGCGCATGGTTGGGATGGTCCTGCAAAGCGGGGTGGTTGACCTTTTCCACATTAGGATGCTTCGAGAGGAAATCCACGGCCTTCAGCGCGTTTTCCACATGGCGCTCTACCCGCAGGGATAGGGTTTCCAGCCCTTGCAGGAACAGGAACGAATGGAACGGGCTGAGCGCCGCGCCGGTATCGCGCATTAGTGTTGTGCGGATTTTTATGATGTAGGCGAGATTGCCCGCTACCTGTGTAAATACAGCGCCATGATAGCTTGGGTTTGGCTGTGAAAGACCGGGAAATTTGCCGTTTGCCCAATCGAATTTGCCGCTGTCCACGATTACGCCCCCGAGCGTCGTGCCATGCCCGCCGATGAATTTCGTCGCGGAATGTACGACAACATCCGCGCCGTGTTCAATCGGCCGCAGCAAATACGGCGTGGCGAAGGTGTTGTCCACGATCAGCGGGATGCCGTGCTTATGGGCGATTTCCGATACCGCGCCGATGTCTACGATGGTGGAATTCGGGTTGCCGAGGCTTTCGATGAAAATCGCTTTTGTGTTTTCACGGATGGCGCTTTCAAAATTCCCGGGGGTCCCGCCGTCCACAAAGGACGTTTCAATCCCGATTTCCTTGAATGTATGCGCAAAAAGGTTGTATGTGCCGCCGTAGATGAACTTGTCCGATATAATGTGATCGCCTGCCTGCGCGATGTTCTGCACCGCGTATGTAACCGCCGCCGCACCCGATGCCGTGGCCAAGGCCGCTGCGCCGCCCTCCAGCGCCGCAATCCGCTGTTCAAATACATCGGAGGTAGGGTTCATCAGGCGGGTGTAGATGTTGCCGCCTTCCGACAGCGCAAACCTGCCCGCCGCCTGTGCGCAGTCCTCAAAAACATAGGATGCGGTCTGGTAAATCGGCACGGCGCGAGATCCGGTAGCGGGGTCGGGGTTTTCCTGCCCTGCATGGAGCTGGAGCGTTTCAAAACGGTATTTTTCCGGCATAGATAGACCTTCTTTCTTTATCATATTATTCATATGTAATTTATATGATTGTAAGATATGTGATTGGATTTGTCAAGAGCTGTCTTTTAAATATTCGCGCCGCGGTTGCGGTCTATGGAGTTTTGGATTAAGTCGTCCAGCGTCACGCCGCTGACATACTCGTCAATCACGCGGTTTAGCCCCTGCCAAAACGGCAGCGTGATGCAGTCGTCACAGCGCGGGCATTCATTGGGCAGGCCCTCCAAGCACGCCACTACTGCAAGGTTGCCTTCCATCGTGCGCAAAATATCCCCGACCCTGTAATCCTTCGGGCCGCGCGCAAGCCTGTAGCCGCCGCCGCTTCCGCGGGAGCTTTTCAAGTAGCCC
>WRLS01000065.1 GCA_009776345.1 Oscillospiraceae bacterium
ATCTATTGAAAACGCTATAGCGTTTTCAATCAGCGGGCGTAGCCCGCTGGCACGCATAGCGTGCAACTCACTATTTAGCAAGGTTAACGCCGCCTGCGGCGGCGCGCGGCATTCGCCGCGAATTAAAAATACTGTAGTATTTCTAATTTAACCGGCTATAAAAACATCCGCAAAGCCATATTGCCGCCGGCTTTGCGGATATTTTTTCTGACCCGTACGGGAATCGAACCCGTGTTACCGGCGTGAGAGGCCGGTGTCTTGACCGCTTGACCAACGGGCCGCCGCTTTTGACACGGACAAATACACCATCGGGGGCTCGAACCCCGGACACCCTGATTAAGAGTCAGGTGCTCTACCAACTGAGCTAATGGTGCAACTAAATCTTCCATATAATAGCACAAATCGCCCCGCAAGTCAATAGCCCTGTGCAATAATATAGTCAGTCAATTTCAAATTTGTGTTATTCCAAAATATCCGAATGTGTCCCTGTTTCGGAGAGGATGAGCGTCAAAACGCCTTTGTCAATCTTGTAAATCAGAACCCAATCTGGCTGGATGTGACAGTTCCGATAACCGCGCTTGTCGCCTTTCAGCGGATGGTCGCGGTATTTAGGCGGCAGAGGGATACCATCCAAAAGCATTCCGACAACCTCTTTAAACACGGCCATATCATACCCGCGCTTTTCAAGAAGCTTCAATTGTTTTTTTATACGGTTCGTGTAGGACGGCGTGTACTTCATATGCCAAGCGACCTCCATAATTCATCCTTAGATGAAAAGGGGCCCACAAGCTCTTCCTCTCCGCTTTCAACGCGGTCGATGAACGCAAGCGTTTCAGCTTTCGGATTATGACCGTACGCCACAACCTCAAAAGGCAGGGCGCGCTGAATTCTGACTTGGTGGAGCATTAGATTAAAAGCATCGCTAAAAGACAGGCCCATTGCGTCAAGAATCCTTCCGGCATGATCCTTAACCTCAGAATCCACGCGGATATTTATCGTAGTGTTCTTTGCCACGGCAATCACTCCTTTAATTCATTTTAACACAAACAGCGCACAACGTCAACAAAAATATGAGAGGTGACCACCATGCCATACATCCATATAAAGACAATCACAAACGCCGCCCCGGCGAAAACCGTCGGGGCGGCGTTTGTTCGTTAATTGGGCTACTTGGATTTGAACCAAGGAATGACGGAGTCAAAGTCCGTTGCCTTACCGCTTGGCGATAGCCCAATGGGCAAGGGTGGATGATGAGATTCGAACCCACGGCCTCCAGAGCCACAATCTGGCGCTCTAACCAACTGAGCTACACCCACCGCATTAAACATACTCATATATTATACATGACCGGGCAATGCGCGTCAAGATATACGGACAAAAATTTATTGTTGGGGGCGGATACAGATTTCGACTAAATGGACCTTTGGGACAGTCCTATAATATAATCATGGAAACGGTGGTATATGTAGATATCTTGCTTGTGACCAACTATGTGATAAATTTACTGCTGGTCATCTCGGCCGCAAAGCTGGCCGGGAGAAAATCCCGGGGACGCAGAATAGTCGCGGCTGCACTGCTGGGAGCAGTCAGCTCGCTGGCTATTTTTTTACCCCTGCATGGATTTTTCCCAATGCTTGCCCTAAGGCTTATAATATCGGCAGGGATTGTGCTGGCGGCATTCAAGTGGGTGTCGGCGGCGGCGTATTTCAGAGAATGGCTGCTCTTCTTCGCGGTTACATTTTGCTTTGGCGGCGCGATGCTCGGCGTCCTGCTGGTGTTCAGGCCGGGCGGTATGGCGTATTATAACGGCGTTGTATATTTCGATATACCGGCTTTCATGCTGATAATCGGATGCACCGCGGCATATTTATTATTTGAGCTATGCCGCCGTTTTGCCAAAAAAAATATACTGCGCGGGAAATATTACCGCGTTACAGTACAGCACAGCGGCGGCGCGGTATCCCTGACCGGGCTGATGGATACCGGCAACAGCCTGTACGAGCCCTTCAGCGGCGCCCCTGTTATCGTCGCCCCGCTGGAGCGCATTTCGCCGGTTTTGCCGCCGGATACAGCCGCAGCGCTGGCGCAGGGCAATTTTACGCGCGGGGAAAGCTGCGGGATGGAGCTGCGCGCTGTCCCATGCGGCCATGTGGGCGGCAATGAAATACTGCCCGCGTTTATCCCCCATAAGCTTGTGCTGACGGGCATAGGGGGCGAAAAACGCTATATAGAGCAGTGCTACATAGCCGTCAGCAACTCCCCCATCGGCGACGATAAATACAGTGTATTACTGCACCCCGGCATGGACGGGCCGCGCCGCCCCCCATCCGTAAACAGTGTAATTGACAATAAACATACGAAAGGATCTGCCAAGCTATGACAAACCTCAAGCAGTATGCCGGAAAACTCATCCGGGAAATCGCCGTCCGTTTTGCCAAAACAAAAATATACTATATCAACGGCCCGGACACGCTCCCCCCGCCATTGACAAGGGAGCAGGAGCAGCTGACCTTCCGGCGCCTTGAGGAAAATGACGAAAGCGCCAAGCAGGAGCTGATTATACACAACCTGCGCCTTGTTGTTTACATAGCACGCAAATTCGAGTCCTCCGGCGTCGGGATGGAGGATCTGATATCTATCGGCACGATAGGCCTAATCAAAGCCGTAAACACCTTCTGCCCGGCAAGGGGGATAAAGCTGGCGACCTATGCCTCCCGCTGTATCGAAAACGAAATCCTCATGTTTATGCGTAAATGCCAGTCACAGAAGAATGAAATATCCATTGACGAGCCGCTGAACATAGACTGGGACGGGAACGAGCTTTTGCTCTCCGATATCCTCGGCACAGACCCCGATGCGATCAACCGCCCGATTGAACAGGCAATAGAGCGCAGTATACTGCTGGAAACCGTTGACAGGCTCGGGGAGCGCGAGCGCCAAATCATGCGGCTGCGTTTCGGGCTGGGGGACGGCGAGGAAAAAACGCAAAAAGAGGTAGCCGACATCATCGGGATATCGCAGTCGTATATATCGCGGCTCGAAAAAAGGATTGTTAAGCGCCTGAAAAAAGAACTGGAAAGGATCGGCTGACTACTTAAACACATACGCCGTCCTTGATATATACGCGTCCCCCGCCTTATAAATCGGCGACTGTACCCACGGCATCTGCGCCGCGTTTGGGAAGGTCTGTGTTTCCAGGCAGAACCCCTGGTGGTTGCCGTAGGAAGCCCCGCCCTTTCCCCTGCTTGGCATGTTCATGCCGTTGGATGTGTAAAGCTGAACGCCGGGGAGGTCTGTCCATGTCTCCATAACGCGCCCGCTGACCGGGTCGGACGCGGTAGCGATTTTTCTGTAGCCGGAGCCGTTCAGGACGATATTGTGGTCATAACCGCCGAACATCTTAACCTGCTCGAAATCAGCATCAATATCCTGCCCGATCGGCTTTGCCTTGCGGAAATCGAACGGCGTACCCTCAACAAACCTAATCTCGCCGGTCGGGATGCTGTCTGCGCCGTTGGGCGTATAGAAATCCGCGTCAATTTCCAACAGCTGGCCGTGCATATTTCCGCTGTCATACCCGGCAAGGTTGAAGTAGCTGTGATTGGTCAGGTTAATCACGGTGTCTTGGTCGCAGACGGCGTGGTAGTCAAGGATTATCGCGTTATCATCTGTGAGCGTATAGGTGAAGGTTACATCTAAATTCCCCGGGAAGCCGTCGGACAAATCGGCGACGACGCGGCGCAGTTTTACGGAGCTGCTGCCGTTACTGTCCTGTATTCCCGCTTCTTCAAATGCCATAACCGCCATACCCCTGTTGTTGGAGTGCAGGTTGTTCTCGCCGTTGTTTTTGTCGAGCAGGACTGTCTTGCCGCCGACCTCGACCTTCGCGCCTTTTATCCGATTGGCGTTGCGCCCGATTATAACCCCCATGCCGAAGCTTGATTTTTCCATATCGGGGCTTAGCACAACATCGGCTATATTGCCGTTTTTATCCGGCACAAACAAAGCCTGCAGGTTACAGCCGATATTTGTGACGAGCGCCTTCATGCCGTTCTTGTTCTCCAGGGTATAGAGCAGGATATCCTCGCCGGATTGCAGCTTGCCGTACTTTTCGCTTTTTACCATAATCGCACATCCCTTTCTGTTATGCTGCCTTCTGTTATGCAGCCTTTTTAATGAGATCTGTATTTATGACCGTTTCCGGGTTTACCCATACATTGTTTACCGACATCGCGAAGTGCAGGTGCGGCCCCGTAGAAAATCCCGTGGAGCCCATTTTTCCGATGCTCTGCCCCATCTTCACCGTGCCGCCCGTTTCCACGCTGACGGAGTTCATATGGTAGTACCAGCTTTTCAGCCCAAGCCCATGCTCGATTATTATCGTGTATCCCGTAAGCTGTAAATATCCCGCGTAAAGCACACGCCCATTCGCCGCGGCTTTTATATCGGTACCGGCAGAGTTTGCGATGTCAATACCGCCGTGCCGTGTGGATGTCGGGCTGTTGTTTACATAGCGTATCATTCCAAACTCCGTGGATACCACGCCCGGTGCCGGCCATACAAACCCGTCCCAGTACGCGCGGCTGTCCGTAACCCTGCGCAGGGGCGCGGCAACACGTTCATACTCAGCATTCGCGGCGGTGCTGTTCACTGTGGAGTTAGCGGTGGATTGGCTGATCGTCATGTTTTGGATCTGGAAGTTTTTGCCGCGCACGGCGATATCCCATCTTACGCTCTCGCCTTTGCAATTTAAGCTGATAAAATATGTTCCCGCCGATGTAAAATAGCTCACCGGCATCAGCGCGATTTTCCCGCCTTCGCCATCACTGAAAAACTGCGGCGTAAAGTTTATGTTGCCGGAAAATGTTACTATGTCCCCCGGCGCGGCGTTGTGTACGCGCAAAACCATAAGCTCCCCGGGATAAGTCGCGGAGCCTTCTATGGAAAACCGCGCTTTGCTTACAGCGCCGCTGTCCGGGTCGGTTTCGAACACATATGTAATCACGCCGCGGTAGTAGTCATGGCGAAAGCGTGCCTGCGCCTCGACGCGGTAGGTTTTCTTCTCCGCGCGCGCAAACCGCCCCGCCATCTCCCATGTGCCGGAAAAAACCTCCCTGCCGTTATCGAAAACTTTTACCGCGACAGACTGCGGCTGTACCGAAAATTCCGGCGCGGGCCACGAGTCCCGCACGCCTACGATATTCAGTAAATCAAGTTGGACCTGCCCCCCGGGCCTGATAAACCTGCCGTCCAGCCTTTTGTAGGCGTAATTGCCCGCATCCTTCCAAATTTCGGTCCCGTTCAGCGTCAGGGCAGGCACGGCGCGGTATGGGTACAGCTTGTCGCGGAAGCCCCCCATGAGCCTGTTAAACTCAGAAGCGTCCAGCTTCAGCGTTGTTTGCCCCCTGCTCGCGTACAGGCCGTTTTCATCGTTTAGCAGCCTGTATGACGTTATCCCCCCGCCCCAAGAAAGCAGCGTCATGTCCGCCGCATGGACAGGGTTTTCGGGCGCGGGGACGGGGCGGGACGCGCCCTTCAGCAGCCCCGCCATGATTTCCACCGCGCGCTCATTGCTTGTAGAAACACTGCCGATACCGTCTTCCCTCCCTGCGATGGAAAACCCCGCTATTTCGCCAACGCTAAAGCCGGATACCGACGCGTAGACAGGCATGGGAAAAATCAGCAAAGACAAAACAGCGCACAGTGCCGTAATTGCCGCCGCGCAAATTCTGATGCCTTGGAATTTCTTAATCAATGCCGCGCCCCCCATTTTCTATCTGGTAAGGAACTGATATGTAACGGAGCCGCCGTATAGGTCATGGCTGAATTCTACCGTTACCTCTACCAAATATCTGCCGGGGCTGCGCCGCATGAACTCCCCCGCTTGATTCCAAGAGCCGGTAAAAACCACCTGCGATTCGCTGATTATACGGACATTAGCAGACGATGGGCTTGCCGCCGAACCCGTGAACGCAAGCGACGGCCAAGGCTTAGAAGCATCTAAAGCATCCGGCCTGTCAGGCTGCCTAAAGCCCGGCGTATAAAGCCTGCCGTCAAGCTTTTTGAAGTGGTAGGTCGCTTGCGTGATGACGGTATGCACAGCTTCATCCCCCGCGCCTTTCAGCGTCAAGAAAGGCATGGGGCGGTATATGTAGAACTTGCTGAAGCCGCCCATGAGCCTTTCAAACGCCGCGGCGTCAATCCTAAAGAACCGTGGGCCTTCCTCGGCGTACATATTGCCCTTGCCGTCATTGTGTATACGGTAAACAATCGTATTCCCGCTGGGCAGCTCCAAAGTAAGATTTGCGACAAAATTAGTGTTTTCCGGCCGCGTACCCGGGTCGGCCGCGGTGTTCAGCAGGTTTTCCACCATGGCGACAGCGGTTTTGTTTTGCGTGGACACCCGCCTTGTCATCGCCTCATTGCCCGCAATTGTTATCCCCGCAAGCTCCGGCACGTTAAACCCCGCCGCCAATGCTGGTATTGGCAGCATGGCAATAACCAGCGCCGCCGCAAGAAAAATTATAAACTTCCTTTTCATTAAGGGGCCCCCTTTATTTTTTAGCCGATATCGTAGAACACGCGCGCGATCGGCGAATCCCCGGACAGGATCAGCGTAGTGTCCCCGCCCTGCAGCGCTTTCCTCGAAGCGTCCAGCGCACGTACAAAGGCATAGAAATCAGCCCTTTCGGGATCGTTATAGGCTTCGGATAAAATCTCCATGTAGCGGCGCTCACCGTCCGCTATTGTCCTTGCGGCAATCGCCTCCGCACGGGACAGCATGATTGAAACCTGCATATCCGTGTTATTGTGGATCATCCTTGCCTCCTCCGCGCCCTCGGCGTGGTAGGTTGCCGCGATGTTGTTGCGCTCCGAGATCATGCGGTCATATACGGCTTGCTTATTTGCGTCGGGCAAGTCCAGATGCTTGGTTTCGATCGCGATGAGCGCGATGCCGAACTGGTCCAGGCTCCCGCCGATATTGTCCATGATCCTCAGCGCGAGGGTATCGCGCCCGCTGATAATCTCCGACTGCGGGAGCAGGCTTATGACGTTTTGCATGGAGTTGTAGGAAATTGTTTCGATGTGCATCTCGGCGGCGGCGACTACGCCGTTGACCGATTGGATAAACTTAGTGGGGTCCGTTACCTTCCAGAGGATAAAACTGTCGACGACCATGCTCCTTTTGTCCTGCGTGATAACGTCGGATACCGGTATGTCATATTTCTTCACGCGCTTGGTCACAGAGCGGCTTGTCTGGATAAAAGGCAGCTTGAAGGAAATGCCCGGCTCATGCGTTACCTGCCTGATTTCGCCGAACTGCTGGATGACCATGTACTCGTCCGCCCGTGTCAGCACAATGCACTGCCCCGCTAAAATCAGCACGGCAATCAGTACCGCAACCGCCGCAAACCCGCGCTTTAAAGCTTTAACCATAATCGCCGTGCCTTCGCTGTAATCCTGCGGCCCCCCGGGCCCCTGCGGCTCGCCCTGGCTATATGGCGGGCGCTTGTTTTTATCACTGCCGCCCAACCCCAAAAAATCTAAAAAATCATTCACCTGCGGCACCCTCCGTCCCTGTAATATTACTTCTCGGCAGTGATGACGCCGCCGCGCCCATGTCCTGGTCCGAGAAAGCGTCCAGCGGCAGTATCCTTGTAGTCTGCCCGTCCCCGCTGTCGATGACAATTTTCAGCCCCGGCAAAATATCCTCCATCGCTTCGTAGAACATACGCTGCCTTGTCATCCGCGGGTGCTTTAGGTATTCCTCGAACATTGCGTTGAATACGGCAACCTGGCCGATCGCCTCGTTTATGCGTGCCTCGCGCTGGGATTCCGCTGTTTTTTCAATCGCGTTCACCTGCGCGCGGGCGGCGGGTATCTGCTCGTTTTCATATTTGCGGGCAGTGTTTATGGCGGTTTCTTTATCTTGCCGCGCATTCTCAACATTTTTGAAAGCTTCTGTTACTTCTGCTGTAGGCGGCACGGAATCCTGTATTGTGATGTTGACAAGCTGCAGGCCGATATCCTCGGCGACAAGCCGTCGGGAGAGCTTTTCGCGTATTTCCGCCTGGATCTCGTTTTTGCCTGTAGTGATTACCACATCCACCTCATGCAGCCCGATGGTGTCGCGGATATAGCTGAGCGCCATGTTACGCAGTATTGCCACAGGGTCGTCGGTAGCAAACAGAAATTTATCCGGGTGGGAAACCCTGTACTGCAAATAGAAATCCACGTTGACGATGTTGTAGTCCGACGTTATCATCATGGATTCCTGGGAAATTGCCGCGTAACCTCCCCCCGTACTCTGATAGCCGATGGAAAGCCCCATTATTTCCATGGAAACGATATGCGCCTGCTGAATGAACGGGATCTTCATGTGCAGCCCGGGCGTGTCAACGACGTGCGGCCTGCCCAGCGTCATGACGACTGCCTGCTCCTGCGCCGCGATTGTGTAGATTGAATTTGCGGCAAGGATGATCACAGCCAGCACTATAACCGACATAATGATGCCCCTTAGTGTCCGTTTTGCTTGTTTTGCGGTCATTTTTTTCTCCTTTACCTATTTTATTAAGATTTTTCAATTATATCTTTAAAGAAATCGTTCCAATACGCAATGATAATGCCCCTGTTGTCTTTGATAAACCGCAGCAGCTTACGCATCTCCCTGTCGCTGACATCCGGTGAGTGAAAGGCTACCGACACATCATTTTCCCCTACCCAAACCTTAGAAAGCTTTGTGCGTGAGTGCCCTTTGCTAAAATGGATATGCACCGGCTCCAGTGATTTTCCCGACATTTCGCTTGCAAAAAAGAAAAAATAATAGCCCAGATACGAGAACGGCAGGTTAGGCATTCGCAGCCCCGCCTTTCTCGGAATACTCCCATATCGCGAGTAGATTCTTTTTTACAAATTCTGTAAATTTCTGTACTTCTGTATCGGGGAAACCCTCCCGTTTTTCCAGCGTACAATCCGGGAGCTTATATGTCAGCGTATCCAGCCCCCTGTCCCCCAGGCGCTCAACATACACCATCACATATTCAAGGAGGTTTTCCTCCCTGCGTGCGGAGTGGGCAATTTCCGCGCCGTAGATTTCGCAATAAGGGTACATATCCGACCCCTCCCCATAAATATTCATCACCACAACCCCTTAACTTAATACAGCCTATCCACATATTTATCCAAAAAAGCGCTGTTCTTGTCCGATGTATAGGGGCTTTTGATCTCGCTGAGTTTATCTAAATTCAGCCGCCTGTACAGTATATCCGGCGCGTACCTGCCCGAGCTTTGCTCCAATATGCCGTTTTTGCCCCTGACGATTTCATTGGGCGCGTAGATCGCGCAAGGCCCCTGAAGCGGGAACCCCAGGCCCGTATCCCCCACCGCCGCGCTCCTCACGCCGTAGAATTTGTTTTCCTGTACACGCAGGTTAAGGCCGTCCGCCGCGTCCGCCGGTGTGTATTCCCTGCGCAGCCATGTTGGGTTGAGCAAAATGCCCGCGCCGAGGGATTTCGCGATCCTGCCTACCTCATAATACCCGACATCCTCACCAATTGCAATGGCGACTGTCCCCATCGGGGTATCGAATGCCTTAACCTCGGCGCCTTCGTTTACACTAAGCCCCTGTTCCGCGGTATTAAGGCTGACCTTGTCCTGGAAGCCCGCAAGCTGGCCGTCGTCCGCGAAGAGGAACGCGCGGTGCCTCAGTTCCTCATCCTCGTAACAATACGACGTCCCCGCCATGATATAGACACGGTGCTTTGCCGCGAGCATGGACATGGTGTAATAGAAGACCTCGTAGACAAATTCCGCGACAAGCGCCAAGCTGGCATTCGCAGACTTAAAATCCGGCAGGCCGCTGTAGGGGTCCGGGCGTATTTTTTCGATGCCCGCTTCGTACTGCGGCATGAAGGTAAACGGCAGCAGCCCCGCAAACGCGGGGAATACAATCAGCTGCGCCCTGCGGTTTACCGCGTCTTCTATGTACAAATTCATATCGACGATGTATTCCGCCACGGATTCATAACGCTTCAGTAAAAGCTGGACCGCCGCCACGCCCACGGAGTCGCTTGTGACAATATCTAAATTCCCGGACGGCGCGATGTTCAGCCGCCCGACCAGCCCCTCTATTTCCTTGGGGGACACTTTTACCGAAAGCATCCTCGCAAGGCTCGACATTTTAAACGGATGCACAGCGCGCCCCCCCTGTGATTTATACCATCCACAGTAATTATACTATAATGCGCCATCTCAATGCAAATAGAAAATAGAAATTAGGAATTAGAAATTAGTAAGGGAAGAAGCGATAAGTTTTGTCCCAAGAAAAAGTGCAGACTACAAAGGCAAGTATGTACATAACGAAAGCAAGGAGCGACGCCCGGAAGCGCCCGCGCACGTAATAACAGCGGAAAAAGTCTTTGATATCTTTTATTCCTAATACCTTTTTTCGCGTTCGAACCCTGGAGCCCGGCTCGGCTGGGTGATTGGGTGGATTATAGAACAAAGCTTTTGACGTGCGCGATGAAAGGCACTAATCTATGCGATTTGTCGAAATGGGGGTTCGGGGTCTCCCCGGCGCGCTTTGGTTACTTTGCCGCGTTGCAAAGTAACAGCCCCCGCGGCTTGAGCGGTGAAAAATAACCGAAGATGAAATCGTGTTAAAAACCACCCCCGCGGTTCGCCC
>WRLS01000066.1 GCA_009776345.1 Oscillospiraceae bacterium
CCCGCAGGCGGCGGGGGTTGTTCCCCGTAATTCGCCGCCAAAGGACAACCCCCGGCACTTCGTGCCACCCCCTTCGTGCGCGAAGGGGGCATAGAGATTGCCCGTAAATTACCGAAAACGGAGAAAAACATGAAACCCTTCATGGATGAAAACTTCCTGCTGGAAACCGAAACCGCGCGCACCCTCTACCACAGCCATGCCGCGCATATGCCCATCATCGATTACCACTGCCATGTAAGCCCCGAGGAAATCGCGCGTGACATAAAACTCGAGAACATCACAAAGGCATGGCTCGGCGGCGACCACTACAAATGGCGCCTAATACGCTCGGGCGGCGTGGACGAACGCTATATCACCGGGGACGCCTCCGACCGCGAAAAATTCGATAAATTCGCGCAGGTACTCCCGCGCGCAATCGGCAACCCGCTGTACCACTGGACGCATCTTGAGCTAAAACGCTACTTCGGCTGCGATTTAATATTGAACCCCCAAAACGCCGACGCCATCTGGGAAATCTGCAATGAGCGCCTTACCCGCGATGACATGAGCGTGCGCGGGATCATCCGCAAATCGAATGTCACAGTGGTCTGCACCACGGACGACCCCGCCGACAGCCTAGAGTGGCATAAAATAATGCGCGATGACCCTTCATGGGAAGTGAAGGTCCTGCCCGCGTTCAGGCCGGACGCGGCAATCGGCATCGAAAAACCCGGCTTCCGCGATTATCTCCGCGGGCTTTCAAAAGCCTCCGGCATCGCGATTAAATCAATTGACGATTTAAAAGCCGCGCTCGAAGATAGGATTAACTTCTTCGCGGAAATGGGCTGTGTTGCCTCCGACCATGGGCTAAACTACATACCTTGGGAGGAAAACTGCAAGGAAAAAGCAGGCGCTGTTTTTAAGCAAGCGCTTGCCGGGGAACTGCCGGGGCAAAGTGAAGCCGATGCCTTCAAAGCCGCGATGCTGCTGTTCTTATCGGAGCAGTACGCAAAACGCGGCTGGGCAATGCAGATACACTATGGCGTTGTAAGGGGCGCAAATTCGCGGATGACAGCAAAACTTGGCGCCGACACAGGCTTTGACTGCATATCCGCGCGGGACAGCAGCGGCGCGATGTATAAACTCCTCGACGCGATGGAAAGCGGCGGCGGGCTGCCGAAAACCGTGCTGTATTCGCTCAACCCGAACGACGACGCGTATCTTGCCACGGCGATCGGCGCGTTCCAAGGTCCGAGCCTGCCCGGCAAGCTTCAGCATGGGAGCGCATGGTGGTTCAACGACACCAAAACCGGGATGGCGGCGCAGCTGACAAACCTCGCGAACCTCGGCATACTCGGCAATTTTATCGGTATGCTCACAGATTCCCGCAGCTTTTTATCCTACACAAGGCATGAATATTTCCGCCGCATACTTTGCAATCTTATCGGCGGATGGGCAGAAAACGGCGAATACCCCGCAGATATGGAATTTTTAGGCGGGCTGGTGCGCGATATCTCTTACAACAACGCAATGCGTTATTTCTTTGGAGGTTAACAGAACATTTCATGCCCGATCCTTCGGGCGGAAAACCAGCGCGGCAATAAGCCCGAAAAAAATCGACGCCGTAATCCCGCCCGCACTGCCTGCAAGCCCGCCGTACAAAATCCCAAGCAGGCCTTTTTCGCGGATACCGTCCTTCACGCCCTTGGCAATTACATTTCCAAAGCCGATGATCGGCACGGACGCGCCGCCCCCCGCAAATTCAATCAGCTTATCGTAAACACCGAAAGCGCCCAGCAGCACCCCCAGCACAACAAACGAAACAAGTATGCGCGCGGGGGTAAGCTTTGTTAAATTTATAAGCACCTGTCCGGCAAGGCAAATCAGCCCCCCAACCCAAAACGCGTTAAAATACTCAAAAAAAGTTTGCATAATATCACCTTAATAGAGATTAGAGATTAGTAAGGGACGAGACGATAAGTTTTGCCCTAAGAAAAAGTGCAGACTACAAAGGCAAGTAGGCACAGAACAAAAAATAGGGAACGACACCGGAAGCGCACGCGCACGTAATAACAGCGGAAAAGTCTTTGATTTCTTTTATTCCTAATACCTTTTTCCGCGTTCGAGACCTGGAGCCCGGCTCGGCTGGGTGATTGGGCGGATTATAGGACAAAGCATATGACGTGCGCGATGAAAGGCACAGGGCTATGCGTTCTGTCGAAATGGGGGTCCGGGGTCTCCCCGGCGCGTTTGCTTCTTTGCGCGGGCAAAGAAGAGCCTCCGCGGCTTGAGCGGTGAAAAATAACCGAAGATGAAATCGTACTATAAACTCCCCCTGTCACTTCGTGACATCCCCCTCTTTGAGGGGGACATAGCCTCCCTCTCTGAGGGAGGTGGCGCGGAGCGCCCGGAGGGAGATTTTGCGGGCATAGAACCCCGCCCTACCCTAAATCCCGGGTCCTAAAACCTCAATCCTGCCGTAGGCGACAAATGCACAAGATGCGCAACCGCCGGGATGCTTTGCCCCTGCTGTGTGCTTACCGTGGACATCAGCGCGCCGGTGCCGATAAACAGCACATCACCGAGCTTCCCCTCACGCATTGATTGTAAAATATACGAACAAAGCACAACCGCGGAGCATCCGCAGCCCGAGCCGCCCGCGTCCACGCCCTGGGTTTTTATGTCGTAGAGCATGGTGCCGCAGTCGGAATGCTTTTTGCGCAACTTGTATCCATCCTGCTCCATGAGCTGCAAAAACAGCGACGAGCCGACAGAGCCCAAATCCCCCGTGAGGATCATGTCGTAGCTGCTTTCACCGGTGAGCGTGTCGGAAAAAAATCGCGACAGCGTCTGCGCGGCTGCCGGCGCCATCGCGCCGCCCATATTGCTGATATCCTTTACCCCCATATCCTCAATACAGCCAAAGGTAACAGCCCTTACAAACGGCGGGGAATCGCCTTTCCCTAAAATCACGCCGCCCGCGCCTGTCGCTGTCCATTGGGACGTAGGCGGGCGCTGACCGCCATATGCCAGCGGGAAACGGAACTGCCTCTCCGCCGCGCAAAAATGCGAGGAGGTCACGGCGGCGGTACGTTCTGCCAAGCCGCCCTCCACCATCATCGCGGCTAAGCCAAGCCCCTCCGCCATTGTAGAGCAGGCGCCGTACAGCCCCACAAACGGGATGCCGAATTCCCTGAGCCCATAATGTGAGCCGATGCACTGGTTTAGCAGGTCCCCCGCGAAAACATAGCTCAAGTCCCCCGCCGAAAGCCCCGCCTTTTCCAGCGCGGCCCTCAGGACGGTTTCCTGCATCCTGCTCTCAGCCAATTCCCAGGTCTTCTGCCCAAAATACGGGTCGTCGCACAGCAGGTCTATATATGGCGCCATCGGCCCCTGCGATTCTTTTTTGGACGCAACCGCCCCATAGCTCAAAACAGACGGCGCGCTGTCCAGCTTTACGGTAAATTTCCCGATTCTGGTTGCCATGTTATATTTCCCTTAAAGTTTCAACAAATATATAATAAATCCGTACAAAACGCCCGCTGACAGGCCGTAAACAATCACCGGTCCCGCAATCGAAAAAAGCTTTGCGCCGACCCCCATAATATACCCCTCGGTTTTATACTCCAGCGCGGGGGCGGTCACGGCGTTCGCGAAGCCTGTAATCGGCACAAGCGCGCCCGCCCCGCCGATTTTAGAGATATCGTCGTAAATATTCAGCCCCGTCAGCAGCGCCCCCAGGAAAATCAGCGTGATGGATGCGCCGGCAAAGGCATTGTCCTTTTCCGCGCCAAGGTGGATGTACAAATTTATCAGCGCCTGTCCCAGCGTGCATATCGCGCCGCCCACCAAAAACGCCGTCACCATAGTGCGCAGATGCGCGGTAGGCGGCGACGCCGCCTTTACCATGCGGTTGTATTGATTGTTGGTTAGCTGCATATTTTTTCTTTCCCCTTCGGCGGTTATACTTATGCTTTACAGCTGTTATTTTCCCTTGTATAATAAAAAATATACGGCGCAGAGAATCCCGCGCAAATTGTTTCACGTGAAACAATTGTTTGGTGGTTTGCCGCCCGATTTATCGCATTGCACCATACAATGCGGGACGTCGAGGACGCCGTCCCCTACGGCATAACATATTACTGCGTGTAACCCCCCTGCCCCCTTCGCGCACGAAGGGGGTGCCGCCCGCAGGCGGCGGGGGTTGTTTGTAGGGGCGGCAATCTGCCGCCCGCAAATTACCAAACAACCATATTGAAAACACAAAACCGTGTAGGGGACGCACACCGGGCGTCCCGAAATTACCAAACAACCAACAACATTGCATTGTACAATGCGGTCGGGGATGGAACCCCGCCCCTACACAAAATGTTTCACATGAAACAATTGTTCCAAAAAGGGAGATGAATTATATGGCGGAAATCTACATCAATTACGGCGCGGACCATGCCGAAATGACCGCGGAGCTTATGACAAGGGCGGACATCAAATCGCGTATCAAACCCGGGGCAGGCGTTGTCATAAAGCCAAATCTTGTAGTTGCGCGCCCCGCTTCCGGCGGGGCTACAACCCATCCCGAAATCGTTGAGGGCATCATCCTGTATTTACAGGGGGCCGGTATCAGCGATATCACAATCGCGGAGGGCTCATGGATCGGCGACAGCACCGCCCGCGCCTGGGAAAACTGCGGGTATGCAAAGCTGCGCGACAAATACGGCGTGAGGCTTTTTGACACAAAAAAAGACCGCACCGTCACGGTAAAATCCGGCGGGCTGGAGCTTCCTGTCTGCAAAACAATTTTGGATGCGGGTTATCTCATCAATGTCCCTGTACTCAAAGGTCACTGCCAAACCGGCATGACCTGCTGCCTGAAAAACATGAAGGGCTGTATCCCCGATTCCGAAAAGCGGCGTTACCATACGCTGGGGCTGGACAAGCCCATCGCGGCGCTTGGCGCGGTGATAAAGCCCGGCCTTCACATCATAGACGGCATATGCGGCGACCTTAATTTTGAGGAAGGCGGCAACCCCATCGACTGCGGCAGGATAATGCTGGGCTTCGACCCTGTGCTGCTGGACAGCTACGGCGCAATGCTTATGGGTTATCACCCCGATGAGATCGGCTACCTGCGCCTTGCCAAAAACTCGGGCATAGGCAAGTACGCGGACGAAAATACAGATATCGAGGAGCTGAACCGCGGACGCCGCCCGAAAACCGAGATGACGCGAAGCGGCACGGCAAAGCGGCTTGCGGGGCATATTTCGGAAGACAGCGCGTGCAGTGCGTGTTATGCCGCGCTGGTTTTCGCGCTGGATAAATCCGCCGCCCCAAAAAGTAAGTTTCACATCGGGCAGGGGTACCGCGGGAAAAAGCTTGACGGATATGGGATCGGGGATTGCGCGTCGGGGTGCAGCCGCCATGTCCCCGGCTGCCCGCCAAAAGCCGTCGAGGTGCTGGAGTTTATAAAAACGGCGCGTTAGCGCGTTGCGCAGGTTTCAGGATTCAGGAAAACAAGGATTCAGGGAAGGGAAGAATTTACAAGCTCCGTCCTTTCCCTAAAACCTAAAACCTCAATCCTAAAACCTGCGCAGCAGCGCCACCTCCCTCAGAGAGGGAGGCTCATGTCCCCCTCACTGAGGGGGATGTCAACGTAGTTGACAGGGGGAGTTGCCTACGCCGGGTTTTAGGATATAGGTTTTAATGTAGGGTCGGGGTTCCATCCCCGACCGCGAATATTCGACTGAAATTTGACGGTCGGGCATGGAAGCCCGACCCTACAATTTTCTTCCCTTCCTAAAACCTAAAACCTCAATCCTAAATCCTGCGCTCTGCGCTGCTCACCTCAACTCCACAACCGTAACGCCGGACTCCCCTTCGCCGTAAACCCCGGCGCGGAAGCTTTTCACGGATTTATGGCGGCGCAGCCTTGCCTGTACCGCGTCCCTCAGTGCGCCGGTGCCTTTCCCGTGTATCGCGGTAACGGTCTGTATGCCGGATAAAATCGCGTTGTCGATATGGCGCTCCAGCTCCAGCACGGCTTCATTTGTATCCATGCCGCGCAGGTCAACCTCGGTTTTGACAGACTGCTTGGCGGCGGACACCACGCCGCGCGCGCTTGCCGTACCTTTTACATCCATCGTCACTTTTTTTTCGTCCAGCAGCCGCACGGACGAAATATGCACCTTTGTTTTGATTATGCCCGCCTGTACCTGTACATAGCCGCTGTCGTCCGCGGCTGACAGCACTGTGCCGTTTGTGCCGAAATCCGCCAGCGCAACCGTGTCCCCGCGCCTTAACGCCCTCGGGAGCCGGTATTCGCTTTTTTTTGCGCCTGTCACGGGGTTTGCCTTGTCCTCAAGCTCATCAATATAGGCCCGCAGCGTCCCCTTTACATCTTTGACAGAAGATGAGAAATCCGCCCTGTCCTTTTGCTTTTTCAGCTCCTCAAGCTCACCGATAAGCCTGCCGGAGGTAAACTTGACCTGCTCTACCAAGCCGCGCGCCTGTTCCCTCGCCCTTTGCAGCTCTTTTTCCTTTTGCCCTTCGAGCCTTGCGCTTGCCTCCCGCGCTTTTTTAAGAAGCTCATCGGCATCCCGCCGCAGCCCCGCGGCGGCTTCTTTTTCGCGCTCTAAAGCCTGGCGGGTTTTTTCCAAAGCCGCCACAACATCCTCAAAGCGGGAGTTCTCGCTGCTGACCTGCGCTTTTGCCGCCCCGATGACAGATAAAGGCAGCCCCAGCCGCTCACTTATCGCGAAAGCGTTCGATCGCCCGGGTACGCCTATAAGCAGGCGGTATGTCGGGCGCAAAGTGGCTACGTCAAATTCGCAGGAGCCGTTTTCCACGCCCTCGGTCTGCAGCGCGAACATTTTTATTTCGGCGTAATGTGTCGTCGCGGCCAGCTTTACGCCCTTGCCGCGCAGCTCCCCGATTATCGCGATTGCAAGCGCCGCGCCTTCTACGGGGTCGGTCCCCGCGCCAAGCTCATCCATCAGCACCAGGGAACTCCTGTCCGCCTGCTCTAATATAGAAATGATATTCGTCATATGGCCGGAGAAGGTGGAAAGGCTTTGCTCTATGCTCTGCTCATCGCCGATATCCGCCAGCACTTTTTCATAAAAGCAAACGCGGCTGCCCTCACCGCATGGGACCATAAGGCCGCACATCGCCATCAGCGTCATAAGCCCGAGGGTTTTCAGCGCAACGGTCTTGCCGCCGGTATTCGGGCCGGTTATCACCAGCGTATCAAAGCTTTCCCCCAAGGATATATCAATCGGCACAGCCTTGCCCTGCCCGATCAGCGGGTGGCGCGCCCTTACAAGCCGCGTGCCGCCCTCCCGAACCAACTCCGGCTGTATCCCGCGCATACTGTCCGCCAGGCGTGATTTCGCGAAAATCACATCCAGCAGTATAATCAAATCGTAATTGTTTAGGATTATATCCGCGCTTTCGCCCACGCGCCCGGAAAGCTCCAGCAAAATCCGATGGATCTCGTGCCGCTCCGCGCTTTCAAGCTCACGTATGGCGTTGTTTTGTTCAACAACCGACGCGGGTTCTACAAACAGCGTCGCACCGCTTGACGACGTGTCGTGGACGATGCCCTTTATCTCATTGCGGTGTTCGGCTTTAACGGGCACGACAAACCGCCCGTTGCGGATGGTAACAATGTTTTCCTGCAAAAATTTATTTGTAGCGGACGAGCGCGTCATCCTGTCAAGCTGTTCGCGCGCCCTTAGCTGCGCCTGGCGGATCTTTCGGCGGATGTCATATAGCTCAGAGCTTGCGCGGTCGGAGATTTCTTCGTCGGAAAGAATACACCTGCCGATCTCATCCTCAAGCGGCTGATTGGAATCAAGCTGTGAGAAAATGCAGTCCAGCGGCGTTTCCTGACTGTCAGACTGCTTTTTCCACGATATCAGCCCGCGCGCGCACCGCAGGATCACCGCCGTATCCAAAAGCTCACGCAAGGAAAGCGCCGCGCCCACCTTCGCCTTGCCTACAGTTTGGGCGCAAGGCCGCAGCGAATAAATCGATGGGTTGCCAAAGCGGCCGGAAAGCGCGTTCGCCGCCCCGGTCAGCGCAAGCCCAAAAACCGCGTCGGCAAAGGTACCGGCGGGGGTTATCTCCAGCGCGCGGGCTTTGGCGTCCTCGCTCACGGCAAATTCCGCGAGCATCCCGAGGATTTTATCAAGCTCCAGGGCTTTGTAGTGGCGCGTATAATCTTGCATAAAATGCTCCCGATGGGTTTATGTTGTGGGCTTTTGCCCATAAGCTCCCCCTGTCACTTCGTGACATCCCCCTCATGGAGGGGGACTTTAGCCTCCCTCTCTGAGGGAGGTGGCGCGAAGCGCCGGAGGGAGAAAGGACAAAACACCAAAACACCCGTCATCACTGCGACCACTCGCAGTGATGCCACCCTCTTTAAAAAAGAGGGTACGTCCTACAGTTGCTTTGTGCCTTTATATGAAAGAATAAATCTTACTGTAGCCTTACCCTCTTTTTTAAAGAGGGTGGAACGGGTGTTTTGCGCTACGCGCAG
The DNA here is from genome assembly GCA_009776345.1 of Oscillospiraceae bacterium. Classification (GTDB taxonomy): domain Bacteria; phylum Bacillota; class Clostridia; order Oscillospirales; family Ruminococcaceae; genus WRAV01. Next base: position 8,516 of record WRLS01000066.1, read on the forward strand.
GATTAAGGTTTTAGGATTGAGGATTTAGGAAGGGGTGTAGGGTCGGGCTTCCATGCCCGACCGTCAAAATCCGGTCGAATATTCGCGGTCGGGGATGGAACCCCGACCCTACAAGTTCCTTCCCTTCCTGAAACCTGAATCCTGTCTTACCTGTTCCACTCATCATACTTACCAGGGATGCTGTCGGGGATATCGTCCGCCATGCCGAGGCGCCCGAGAAGCTCCTGCGCGGAATTGTAGCCCATTTCCTTTTGGCGGTTGTTCATCGCGGCGACTTCTATGATGATCGCTAAATTCCGCCCGGGCTTTACGGGGATTGTAAGCGATGGGATCCTGTTGCCCAAAATCTCGGTGTATTCGCCCTCCAGGCCCATCCTGTCGTATTTTTTCTCGTTGTCCCAATGCTCCAGCATTATAATCATATCGATATGCTGTGTGACTTTTACGGAGCCTATGCCGAATATCCTGCGCACATTGATGATACCGATACCGCGAAGCTCCATAAAATGGCGGATGTTTTCCGGCGAAGAGCCGACTAGCGTCCGCGCGGAAACACGGCGTATCTCCACAGCGTCATCCGCGATAAGGCGGTGGCCGCGTTTTATTAGCTCCATGGCGGTTTCGCTTTTGCCAACGCCGCTGTCGCCCATCAGCAGTATGCCTTCCCCGTGGACCTCCACCAAAACACCGTGGCGCGTAATCCTCGGCGCAAGCTCGACATTCAAAGTTGAGATAAGCTCCGACACAATCCCGGAGGTGGTGTCGTCAGTGGTGAGCAGCGGGCAGCCGAACTCCATGGCGGCCCCCAGCATAACGGGGGAAATCGGCAAACTGCGCGCGACAATAGTGGCAATAGGCCGCCGCGAAAAGAAATCGTAGACGCGGTCGCGGTAGGTTTCCGCATCGTTCATCTCCAAGTAGGCGAATTCGCCCTTGCCCAGAATCTGGATGCGCTGGCTGTCAAAAAATTCATAAAACCCCGCGAGCTGCAGGCCCGGGCGGTTAACCTCCGTACTGGTAACCTCTATGCTTGAGGCGTCCTTCGGCATAAATACAGGGGTAAGCCTCAGGCGGTCTATCAGCACAGACAGCTTTACGGAAAATTGCGGCACGGTATCCCCCCGTTTCTTTTTGAGATCTTTTTGAGATAGTATTAGCCCTATGTTTAGTGTATAATATAGTCAGTCAATTTCAAAACGGTAAACCGTTTTGAAACCGTGGGCTTTGCCCACGGGGCACACCAAAGGTGTGCGACTGACTATGCAACAAGGTCAAGGCCGCCTTTGGCGGCGCGCGGCGTATGCCGCGACTTAAAAACAGTTTACTGTTTTTAAGTTGACCGATTATAATTATAACACATCCCCGCTGTAAAAAAAAGCGATATATTACAAGGGAGATAATATCCCGCCCGAAATTACAGGACAATCAACAATATTGCATCGTAGGGACGGCAATCTGCCGCCCGAAATTCCCCTCCTTGGAGGGGTGGACGGCGTAGCCGGACGGGGTGGTTATAACAGGATTTTATCTTCGGTTATTTTTCACCGCTCATGCCGCGGAGGCACTTCCTTTCTTTTTGTCCCGCCAAAAAGAAAGGAAGCAAAGAAAAACGCGGCTCAGGGGGCTGGGGGCCGCTGCCCCCGCTCGCCCCCTAAGAACCCCCGCGACCCCCCGCAGAGGCTGTAGAAGCTACACTTGCCAGCACGATAAAAAAGCAAAAACCAATAATATCCATCTGCCTTCCGCTTTCGCCCTGCGGGGCTCAAATGCTGGGCGCGGGAAAAAAGATATTAGGAAAAAAAGAAATTAGAATTTTTCCCCGCTTATTAAACCTTCAATTAGAAGTGTAGCTTTAATGGTCACAAACCTACAAAGGCAAGCAAGCACAAATCTAAAACAGGGAGCGACGCCCGGAAGCGCCCGCGCACGTAATAACAGCGGAAAAAGTCTTTGATTTCTTTTATTCCAAATACCTTTTTTCGCGTTCGAGACCTGGAGCTCGGCTCGGCTGAGCGATTGGGCGGATTATAGAACTAT
>WRLS01000067.1 GCA_009776345.1 Oscillospiraceae bacterium
CCTGGAGCCCGGCTCGGCTGGGTGATTGGGCGGATTATAGGGCAAAGCATATGACGTGCGCGATGAAGGGTACGGAGCTATGCGATTTGTCGAAATGGGGGTTCGGGGTCTCCCCGGCGCGTTTGCTTCTTTGCGCGAGCAAAGAAGAGCCTCCGCGGCTTGAGCGGTGAAAAATAACCGAAGATGAAATCGTATTGAAAACCACCCCGTCAGGCTACGCCTGCCACCCCTCCAAGGAGGGGAATTACGGGACGTCGAGGACGCCGCCCCCTACGGCCTTCGGCAGGATTTAAGTTTTAGGATTTAGGGTAGGGCGGGGGCAAGCCCCCGCCCTACAGGCAAACCCCTATGAATTATAAATTTCATTTAATATTCCACCTTTACCGGCATCCCTGTTTCCATCGACTTGTTGCAGGCGAGGCAGAACGCCACGCTTCTCCATGCGTCAGCGTATGGTGAGCGTATTTTTGACGCGTCCCCGGAGATTGCGGCTTCGATAAATGTCCTGTCGCACTCAAAACCGTAGTCATTGCTTGAATTTACCGTAACGCCTGATTCGCCTGCGGCAATGCGCTGCATCCCATCGCCCGAAACCACGCCGCCGAGGTTTTCAGCGTCACTGCCGCCCTGTCCGTAAACTGTCACATCAGTGATAAGGCGGTAATCCATGCGTGCTTCGCGCCCGCCGAAGGTCATCTTGGAATCCCACGCGGAAGCCGCAAGTGAGTAACAGCCCGTTACCATCGTGCAGGTTATGCCGCTTTTGAAGGCAATCAGCGTGGTGGACATATCATCCGTGAAATAGCCCGGCCATTCCTCCTGCGTGACATAGCCGCGCGAAGGCACGGAATATACGGTGTCCGGTTCATCCTCCAGCAAATAGCGCAGCATATCCATCTGGTGGATCGTCTGCTCCGCGAGCTGCCCGCCTGATGTGAATTTATTGCGCCACCACGGCACCTCCGGCACCCCGCCCACGCGGGACGCCGCCACGTGCAGTACACGGTTGTTTTTGATGAACTCCTTGGCGGGTATATTGATGTCATCGTATCTGCATTGGAAGCCCGATGCCGCAATAAGCCCCTTGTCCTCTACTTGGCGGACAAGCTCGCGCGCAAGGCCCGCGTCCAGTGCCAGCGGCTTCTCCACAAAAAACGGGATGCCGCGCCGTATTGTTTCAAACTCGATCTCCCCGTGGCAGGTTGGCGGCACGCAAATAAAAACTATATCGGGCTTCACCTCGTCGTACATAGTTTTAAAGCATGAATACGCCTTGCCGCCCCCTGCCTTTTCGGCAAAGCCCTCCGCGCGGGAAAGCGTTACATCGCAAAAACCCGCAAGCTCTATATCATCCATGCGAATAAAATGCTCCAGATGATATCCGCCGATGCCGCCGCATCCGATCAGCGCCAGTTTTTTCATACCTCGCCCATACCTTTCTCGTGCAGTTTAATATGATAGTAAAACATCCATCGCGTTTGAGATTTCTTTGTAGTAATCCGTATAGCTTTGGCCCGGGTCGCTTTTGAAAACCTCAGCGGTTAGGTAACCGTCAAACCCCGCATCCCTAAGCGCGGGGATTACGGCCTTCCAGTTTACATCGCCTTTGAACAGGTCCACGAACTCGCCGCCGCCGTTAAGCCCGCCGAAATCTTTACTCGCGCGCAGAAAATCCTTCACATGGACCAGCTTAATGCGCCCGTCCAAAATCTCAATCCAATGCTCCGCCCATGAAAACGCGATTACATTGCCGCAGTCAAAATACGCGCCGATATACGGGCTGTCCGCGTGGTCGATCATGACCGACATATCATATGCCGACATGAAAAAACCGTTCCATACGTTTTCTGTGCATACGTAAATTTCCGCCGCCTCGATCTCAGCTTTCAGCTCCTGCAGCGTCGTCAGCGACGCTTCGTATGCCTTCGCGATGGATTTATGTTTGCTTATCCCGTCCGGCACGACCAAAACGCCCGCCGCCCCCAGCGCCTTTGCCGCCTTAATCTGCGCCCTGATTACATTCTTGGACATCTCCCGCTCGCCTTCGTCAGCCGCGCCCATGCTGTATTTCCACAGCATAGAGGTGGACACGCTCACAACAGGCAGCGCGTGTTTTTGTGAGAGCGCCGCGATTTCCTCCAGCTGCGCGGCCGTGGTTTCTAAGCCCAGCGAATGTGCGGAGTGCCCGGCGTCGTCCACATTCAGCTCAATGCCGCCGAAGCCCGCGTCCTTGACCTGCCGGAACATTTCATCAAAGCCGACTGCGCTGTCTACTGTCCAGGCGTTCAATGCTTTTTTCATATAAGTTAACCCTTTCGCAATTCGCAGATTAAATTTTCCCTGCCGTCCAGAAAATCGCGTTGTGCAGGATCTTTCTAAAAGCCGGATTTGCGTATACCCGGTTATCATGCCCCGATGCAAAGCTGAAAACGCGGCTGCCCTTGTACTCCCGAACCCAGGCAATATTTTTAATGCTGGTTTCGTTGTCTGTTGTGATGAGTATATGGTTGCCCGGCTCTTCCGGCTCTCCGAGGATATATGTTTCGTCGATCAGCGAAAAATCCCCGACACCGGCGGTTATGGGATGCGATGTGTCCACGATTTTCGCGTCTACCTTTTGGTTTTGGGTATACTTGAAAATGCCGCCCCCTCCCCTATTGCCAAGCCCGCAAACCTGCGTATAGAGCGGCAAATCGCGAAACGACAGCAAGGCATGGTGCAAAATTATAATCCCCTGCCCGTCCTTGCCGAGGCCTTCTTTCAGGTATTTGTCCAGCGGGCTGTCTTCCTTTGGCAGGGGGATGTTCATGTTATAGTAAATTACCGTGTCGTACTTTTCGTTGTTGCCGTCCCCGTCCCGCACAAACAGGTCGAGGGGCTGCGGGTAGCACTCACAGCCGTCGAAGGATTCCAGCATTTTTTGGAAGCCTATGACGTCGTAGGGGTGGTTTTCCAGGAGTACGGCGACTTTTAGTTTGTCTTTCATATATAATCATCCTTTCGAATTAAGAAAGACGGCGCCGCGAACACATCGCGGCGCCTGGGGGCCATTCGGCTTATTTGTATACCTGCGCCCGCAGTTCCTGTAGATAATCCAAGGTCTTTTCGGTTTCGTATGCCCAGTCGATTTCCTCCGCGCCGTTGGTTGGCTTCCACGGGCAGGCGCTTGTAACGCCCTTGTCGTAGCCGGCCTCGCGCAGGACCTCAAAGAAGCGGCGCATGGATTTGTGGTGCGCGTCCCCGCCGACATTCGGCTGTGCTTTTTCGCCGCCGATGTGCGCGTTTACACAAAGCTCCGGCGCTTTAAGTATCACGTCAAAGGTCTGGTCAAGATGGGCGAAATATTCCATGTCCGCCATGATCTTGATGGATTTGCGGCCGCATTCTTTGATGAAATCCAGCCCGTCTGCATATTTGGGGAACAGCGTGTATGTTTTTCCGATAGGCTCCAGCGCGACCTCAAGGCCGTATTTTTCGGCGGCATCCGCCATAAGGTTTACGGAGTCAATCGCCTGGTCCATCGCCCTGCTGCGGGAGAAGCCTTCGGGGCAGCCGAAATGCCCGCCGTAGCAGCCGACATACTTTACGCCCAGCTCCGCCAAGCGGCGCATCTCAATTTCCAGCACAAACGCGACATACTCTTTGTTGTACTTGGGGCCGCACGCGTAAGAGCTAGGCAAGAGATGGCTGCTGCTGAGTACGGGGATGCCGGTATTAACATAAGTGTCCTTCATCTCGTCCCAGCGGTCTTCGCCGAGTTCAATCGCACAGTGGATATGCGCCGGGATCTCCAGATAATCCCATCTTTTGCTTAGTTTGTCGATCGGCGCGGCGTCCGGTAAAATGCCAAAGGTAAATTGCTTGCCCATACAGTTGCCTCCCTGGTTTTATTTGGAAGATGCTAGTACAAGTATACCACAACTTTCATGGAAATACCATAATAAAATAACAGGCTAATCCAAGCGCGCCAGAACACGCATAACGGAAACCACGTATTTGCGCAGCTCGACAGTCATGTTCTTGCATATCATCGCCCAGGACATACCCTCGTCCATACTGCGCTTTACGAAATCCGCGGTAAAGTCGTTCATGTCGGTGAATATGTTCACCTTGCAAATGCCCTCGGCAATGGACTGCTTTAAAACATCGTTGGGGATACCTGAGCCGCCGTGCAGTACCAGCGGGACATCCACAACCGACCTGATTGCGCGCAGGCGGTCCATCTCGATTTTCGGTGTGCCGGTGTAATGGCCGTGGGCGTTGCCGATTGCGACGGCAAGCGCGTCCACGCCGGTGCGCTCTACGAATTCTTTTGCTTCCTCGGGCTTCGTAAGGTTGTCTTGTTTTACTTCCACGTGCTTTTCAAATCCGAGGAAGCCCATCTCGCCTTCAACGGAAACGCCCATGGCATGGGATATTTTTACGATTTCGGCGGTGTTTTTGATGTTCTCCTCAAACGGAAGGGCGGAGCCGTCATACATAACGGAGCTGAAGCCCAGGCGCAGCGCCCTCATCACCCCGGCGAAATCCCTGCCGTGGTCAAGGTGAAGCGCAACGGGTACGGATACGCGCCCCGCCAGGTCAATTAAAAAGTTCGAGATATTCGCGGGGATATGCCAATCCAGGAAAGGCATCCCCAGCATTACGGGCAGCCCCAGTTCCTCGGCGCCCAAGACGATTGCCTCTGCGTACTCCACCCCGATTACGTTAAACATCGGGACAGCGCGTTTTTCGGCCTGTGCCTGATCCAGAATTTCCTTCAGCGTTGCAAGTGGCATTGTGATTCCTCCTGTTTTGATTCTTATATATACAAATATCCGTTTAAGAAATAGACAAAAAATCGAACAAAAGCTTTCGTTTATGGGTTTTGTGAAGATTTTTTGTCCTCATTTCTAACGGATATTAGTATTACTTATACAAAACGCCGGTAAGGGCGTCAAGTAACCTCTGTACATTTTCGCATATCCAGCATACCATATAATGCAAAAAAATGACAGGGGTAAAGCAATATTATAGCATATGATACGATAATTTCGGCGCCGCGGCGCAAATCATTGGCGATGATGTATTGCAAATACGCACAGCGGTTGTTATACTTGTATTTATTATGCTATCTTTCCCCCCGCGCGCATACCAATTATATATAATGGGTTTGTATTGCGGAGGGGGTGCGCGCAATGGGTTGGCTGAAAACGGCGGCCGCGGCTGTCTGCCTGGCGCTGCTTATATTGGCGGTCAGGTCCGCTGTTCATGTAGCGGGGCTTGTCCCTGCCATGTCGGATATGGAAAACCTGCCGGTTATTATAATTGACGCAGGCCACGGCGGCATGGACGGCGGGGCGCAGGGGCCGGGCGGGATCGTGGAAAAGGACATCAACCTTGCTATTTCGCTGACTTTGCGGGATATGTTTGCGGTAAGCGGCTTTGAAGTAGTCATGACACGGGAAACAGACACCAGCATACACGATGAGGATGTCACGGGGGTAAGGCGGCAGAAGACCTCCGATATGCGCAACAGGCTGGAAATTGTCAGCAGCCATCCGGGCGCGGTGTTTGTCAGCATCCACCAAAACAAGTTCCAAGGCAAAAGCTCGCGGGGGGCGCAGATGTTTTACAGCCCCAACAACCCCGAAAGCGAACGCCTCGCGCAGATTTTACAGGAACGCTTCGCCTCGTCACTTCAGCCGGGGAATACGCGGCAGATAAAAAAGGCGGGCAAGGACCTCTTCCTTATGTACAACGCCGAATGCCCCGCCGTGCTGATCGAATGCGGCTTCCTTTCAAACCCGGAGGAGGCGCGGATGCTCACCGAGCCGGAGTATCAAAACAAGGTCGCGTTTACAGTCTTTGCGTCAGTTATGGCTTTTTTAGACGCGGGGGCGGATGCGGTATAGTAAAAACAGCAAAGGAAAATAAAAATGCCGAAAGTAAAAACTATGTACGCCTGTTCCGAATGCGGCTACGAAACCCCGCGCTGGTACGGCAAATGCCCTGACTGCGGCGCGTGGAACAGCTTGAATGAATACATAAAACAGCCGGAGAGGGCCGTGTCCGCGAAGGCGCTGCCATTATCGCCGTCCGGGGACATCTCCTCGTATATTACCGCAATATCCCAAGTGGATGAGCGCCGTGAGATACGCCGCGATACCGGTATGCCGGAGCTTAACCGTGTGCTTGGCGGCGGTGCCGTGGACGGTTCGGCAGTGCTGCTGAGCGGCGACCCCGGCATAGGCAAATCGACCTTGCTTTTGCAGATATGTATGACGCTGTGCGAAAGCTGTAGGGTACTTTACGCGGCGGGCGAGGAAAGCCCGCGCCAAATAAAGCTGCGGGCCTCCAGGATCGGGCTGGACAGCGATAACCTTTTTATCGCGGATATCACGGACATTGAGAATGTGGTCCACGCGGTGCGGCATATACAGCCTGATGTTGTCATGGTGGATTCAATACAGTCGATGAACCACGCGTCGGTTTCTTCCTCAAGCGGCAGTGTAACGCAGGTGCGCGAATGTGCGCAGGTTTTGATCCACCTGGCAAAGGGCAGCGGCATACCTGTCTTTATCGTGGGCCATGTCAATAAAGACGGCGGCATCGCGGGGCCAAAGGTGCTTGAGCATATGGTGGATGTTGTGCTTACTTTTGAGGGGGAGCGCCATTCCTCCTACCGTATCCTCCGCGCGGTGAAAAACCGCTTCGGCTCTACCAATGAGATCGGCGTGTTTGAGATGGGCGAAAAGGGCCTTGCCGACGTGGACAACCCGTCGCTGATGCTGCTTTCCGGGCGGCCTTCCGGGGTTTCGGGTACTTGCGTCGCCTGCGTGATGGAGGGAAGCCGCCCGATTTTGGCAGAAGTCCAGGCGCTGGTGAGCAAAACCTCCTTCGGCACGCCCCGCCGTGTATCCACCGGCTTTGATTTCGGGCGCTCGGCGCTGCTTGTCGCGGTGCTTGAGAAGCGGGCGAATTATTTCTTCGGGAATTTAGACGCCTACATAAATATTATCGGCGGCCTTCGCCTGGACGAGCCGGGGGCGGACCTCCCTGTTGCGCTGGCGCTGGTTTCCAATCTGCTGGACCATCCCGTGCCGGAGGACCTGGCGGCTTTCGGGGAGGTTGGGCTTGCGGGGGAGGTCCGCGCCGTGAGCCACGCCCAGCAGCGCATCAACGAGTGCGCGCGTTTGGGCTTTACGCGCATTATTGTCCCGTCCGCCGGCGCGAAAAACCTAATCGCCCCGCATGGCACATCACTGCTGCCCGTCAGCAGGGTTGCACAGGCTATCGCCAAAATTCAGGGTAAAAGCTAGGGTCGGGGTTTGTGTACATACCGTGATAGCCGGAACCGGGCACGCCCGCCTCGAAGTAGCCGCATTTTTCGTGCAGTGACTGTGAAAGGCTTGTGACACGGTTAAGCGCGCAGTATCCGTCCTGCTGGTGCCTGCACTGTTTATCGCATATTATCATATTCATAGCCAAAAATCAGAGCGTAGCCGTGTAGAGGCTGCGCTTTTCTCCTTTTATTTTTTTAATTTCGCGGTTGGCGTATACTCTGTACCTACGATATGCCCGTTTCTCGTTTTTGTTTTGCACAGCCCACCCGCTCAAGCCGCGGGGGCTTTTCTTTTGCTTGTGCAAAAGAAACAAAACACACCGGGGGACACCCCCGGCCCCCGCTCCGACAAATCGCATAGCTTCGTACCCTTCATCGCGCACGTCATATGCATAGTTCTATAATCCGCCCAATCGCTCAGCCGAGCCGGGCTCCAGGGCTAGAACGCGAAAAAAGGAATTAGGAATAAAAGATATCAAAGACTTTTTCCGCTGTTATTACGTGCGCGGGCGCTTCCGGGCGTCGCTCCCTACTCTTGCCCGTTCTTGCTTGCCTTTGTAGATTTGTGTCCATCAAAGCTACAGTGCTAACTGAAGGTTTGCAAGCGGGGAAAAATTCGTTTTCTCTTTTTCTTTATATCTTTTTCCCCGCGCCCAGCATTTGAGCCTCGCAAGGCGAAAGCGGAAGGCAGATGTATTTTATTGATTGCTCTTTACTTGCCGTACTGGCAAGTGTGGCTTCTACAGCCTCTGCGGGGGGTCGCGGGGGTTCTTAGGGGGCGAGCGGGGGCAGCGGCCCCCAGCCCCCTAAGCCGCGTTTTTCTTTGTTACTTTCTTTTTGGCGGCGCAAAAAGAAAGTAAATAATCGCGTGCGGAGCGCGCTGCTCAAACCACGAAACTTGCATTGATTTCCGGATTCATAAATTACTCCCCGCTAATCTCCGACCACTCACCCAAGGCACTGCCCAACTCCAGCCGCTTTTCCTCAAGCTGTGTATATTTTTCGCGGAACACTATAAAATCGGATGCTATATCCGGGTCGGCAATTTCGTTTTCCAGCGCCCAAACCGCGGCTTCAAGTTCTTCAATGCGCTTTTCCAGCGCGCTTATACGGGCGCGCCCGGCGGCTTCCTCGCTGCGCTGTTTTTTTGTCCGCCTGCCCGTGGCCGCGCTTTTTTTCGGCGCTGATACAGTCACCGGTTTTTCGGCGGAGGCGGCCTCGCGCTCTTTTTGCTCCAGGTAGCTGTTGTAGCCGCCTTTGTAAACTTTTATGCCGCTGCGCCCCATCTCGGCGATTGCGCCCGGCACTTTTTCCAGCAGGTACCTGTCGTGGGAGATTATCAGCAATGTGCCGGTGTACTCCCCCAGCGCCTTGTCCAGCGATTCTTTTGATGCAAGGTCCAAGTGGTTGGTAGGCTCGTCCATAATCAGGACATTGCCGCAGGAAAGCGACAGTATCGCCATCTTCACCCGCGCCCTTTCGCCGCCGCTAAGCTCCCCGACTTTTTTGTAGATATTCTCCCCTGTGATCTGCACATGGCCCAGCTTCGTGCGGATTGTATGCTCATATTCGCGGGGGAAGCGGTCCCATAATTCACCAAGCGCCGTTTTTGACGCGTCCAGCAGCTCGTCCCCTTGCTCAAAGTAGGAAATTTCCGTGCCGCGCCCCCATTCTATATTTCCGCTGTCGTGCGGCATTTGCCCGATCACAGCGCGGATGAAAGATGTCTTGCCTATGCCGTTTGCGCCGATCAGCGCAATCTTGCTCCCTCTCGGCATTTCAAAATCCACGCCTTCAAAGAGGGTTTTCACGCCTTCGCCCTCGGGTACGGACACCGTCAGGCCGCTGACAAGCAGTACATCTTTTACAGGCTCCCTTTGGTAGCGGAAGCTGAATACGGCGGGCCTTGGCGGGAGTTTTGGTTTTGGCGCGGGTTCCATGCGGTCAAGCGCTTTTTGCCGCGACTTCGCCCGCCCCGTGGTAGACGCGCGTACAATATTCCGCGCGATAAAATCCTTCATGTCCGCGATTTGCTGCTGCTGAATTTCGTATTCTTTAAGGCGGCGGGTAAAGCGCTCGTCCCTTAGGCGCACATAATCGCTGTAGCCTCCCGGATACGCCGACAACTGATGGTCAAACACGTCCCAGATATGCCCGCACAGCTTGTCCAAAAAGTAGCGGTCGTGGGATACAACAAGCAGCGCGCCCCTGTAGGCCTTCAGATATTCCTCAAGCCAGGAAAGCGTCTTGAAATCAAGGTGGTTTGTAGGCTCGTCCAATATAAGCAGCGCGGGGGATTCAAGGAGCAGCTTGCAGATCGCCAGCCTGGTCTTTTCCCCGCCGCTCAGGACAGAAACCGGCGTTTCGCGCGGGATATCCGCGAAGCCCATGCCGCCCAGCACGGACGATATCTTCACATCAATAAGGTAGCCGTCCCCCGCGTCAAACTCCGATTGCAGCATATTGTACTGTTCTGTAAGCGCGTTTGACGCGGGCGTGCCGGGGGCTTCTCCGGCGATTTTATGCTCCAGCTCACGGAGCTTTTCTTCGGCCTCCAGAAGCGCACGGAAAACCCCGCGTGTTTCGGAATCGACCGTCCCGCCCTCGGAAAGCCCGCTGTCCTGCCTTAAATAGCCAATCTTTACATCGGGGCCGCGCGCGATAATGCCGCTGTCCGCTTCAAGTTCGCCGTAAATTATATTTAACAGGGTTGTCTTGCCCGCGCCGTTTATGCCGACCAGCCCGATTTTATCGTTATCCTCAATCCGCGCCGTGACCCCCGTGAGGATCAAATTTGCGCCGAAGCTTTTGGAGATATCTTCTAATGTGATGACCATAACGGTCCCGGGTTCACCGCCTTTGCTGGATTACTATACATAAAGTGCAGTAAATATCGGTTTTTATTGCATGATTGGCCGCAAGCGCAAAAATATGCAAAAGTGCCGCAGCAAACGTATAAACTGCAAAATGCGCAAGCCCATGTAGGGGCGGGGTTTTCCCGCCCGTCACTCCCTCCGGCGTCTGCGGACGCCACCTCCCTCAGAGAGGGAGGCAAAGTCCCCCTCTTGAGGGGGATGTCAACGAAGTTGACAGGGGGAGTTTATATCACGATTTCATCTTCGGTTGTTTTTCACCGCTCAAGCCGCGGGGGCTGTTACTTTGCAACGCGGCAAAGTAACCAAAACGCGCCGGGGAGACCCCG
>WRLS01000068.1 GCA_009776345.1 Oscillospiraceae bacterium
TTGTACGATGCAATACGATAATTTGCGGGCGGGCATGGAAGCCCGCCCCTACCCTAAAACCTATAACCTAAATCCTAAAACCTGCGCGGCGCTCCGCGCCGCTGCGAAGACCGTAGGGGCGGGGTCATCCCGCCCGTAACTCCCTCCGGCGTCTGCGGACGCCACCTCCCTCAAAGAGGGAGGCAAAGTCCCCCTCTTGAGGGGGATGTCACGAAGTGACAGGGGGAGTTTATAACGCGATTTCATCTTCGGCAGTTTTTCACCGCTCATGCCGCGGGGGCAGTTACTTTGCAACGCGGCAAAGTAACCAAAGCGCGCCGGGGAGACCCCGGACCCCCATTTCGACAAACCGCATAGCTTCGTACCCTTCATCGCGCACGTCATATGCTTTGCCCTATAATCCGCCCAATCGCTCAGCCGAGCCGAGCTCCAGGTCTCGAACGCGAAAAAAGGTATTAGGAATAAAAGAAATCAAAGACTTTTTCCGCTGTTATTACGTGCGCGGTTTTGTGCCGGGCGCCGTTCCTTGCTTTCGCTATGTGCCTAATTGCCTTTGTTGCTTTGCGCTCTTTGTAGGAATATAACTTCTTGCTCCTTCCCTCCCAAAATCCTGTCAATACCCAAACCCCGCGTCAAGCGAATCATCGCTGCCGATCCATTCGTCCACGTCTACACTGCGGAAGCTGTCCTTCGTGTCCCTGATCATCACGCCGGAGATACCGGCGTTTATGATCATCCGCTTGCACATGGTGCAGGAGCTTGCGTTTTCCACATACCTGCCGTCGGAGTTTTCCCGCCCGACAAGATATAATGTGCTTCCCAGCATATCCGCCCGCGAAGCGTGGATGATCGCGTTTGCCTCGGCGTGGACAGAGCGGCACATCTCGTAGCGTTCGCCGCGCGGTATCTGCAGTTTTTCGCGCACGCAATGCCCAAGGTCGCTGCAATTTCGGCGGCCCCTGGGCGCGCCCGCGTATCCGGTGGAGATTATTTGGTCATTTTTTACGATGATCGCGCCGAAATTCCTGCGAAGGCAGGTGCCGCGTTCTAAAACGGTTTCCGCAATGTCAAGGTAATAGTTTATTTTATCGCGCCGCTGCATATGTACATCCCCCATCAAAAATTATGCTTTAATTATACATTATCCCCCAAAATATTACAAGGGAATGAGCCGCCCGATGAATTTAACAAGCCCAAGTGAGATACGGGCGCTTTTAAGCCGCCACGATGTAAAGCTTTCCAAGGCATTGGGGCAGAATTTTATCATCAACCCGGGTATCTGCCCTAAAATCGCGGAATCGGGCGGGGCTTCCCCCGGCGTTGGCGTGCTGGAGATCGGTCCCGGAATCGGCGTGCTGACAAAAGAGCTTGCGAAAACTGCCGGAAAAGTCGTATCAATTGAGCTTGACAGGCGGCTTCTGCCTGTTTTAGATGAAACGCTCGCCGAGCTTGACAATGTTAAAATTATACACGGCGATGTACTGAAGCTTGACCTTGCGGGGATAATCGCGGAGCAGTTTCCCGGCATGGACGCGGTCGTCTGCGCGAATTTGCCGTATTATATTACTTCGCCGGTAATCATGCGCCTGCTGGAGGAGCGGCTGCCGATAAAATCCATAACGGTTATGGTGCAAAAGGAAGCGGCACAGCGCCTTTGCGCCGAAATGCCGTCCCGCCAAGCGGGTGCTGTCACCGCCGCTGTGGCTTATTTTTCCCGTGCGGCTATGCTGTTTACGGTTTCGCGCGGCTCATTCATGCCCGCGCCAAAGGTGGATTCCGCTGTGATACGGCTGGATATCCGCGAAAAGCCCGCCGTAGACATAGAAGCTGAAGCGCTGTTTTTCCGTATAATAAAAGCGGCGTTCGGGCAGCGCAGAAAAACCCTTGCAAACTGCCTTTCATCCGGGCTTGCGATGCAAAAGGGCGATATTGTGCGGGCTTTGGAACACGCGGGGATTCAGCCTGAAACGAGGGCCGAGCAGCTTAGCATGGAGCAGTTCGGGCGGCTGTGCGGCGAAATTGCGAGGTTCGCAGTTTGTGGGGAGTGTGAAATGTAAATTTTATGCCATGTGCCTACAATATGCTGCACAGCGCGCTCCGCGACGCATAATTTACTTTCTTTTTGCTCCGCCAAAAAGAAAGTAACAAAGAAAAAAGCGGCTTAGTGGGCTGGGGGCCGCTGCCCCCGCTCGCCCCCTAAGAACCCCCGCGACCCCCCGCAGAAATCGAAGATTCCACACTTGACAGAACGGCAATCAAAGAGCAATCAGAAAAAAACATCTGCCTTCCGCTTTCGCCTTGCGAGGCTCAAATGCTGGGCGCGGGGAAAAAGATAATAGGAAAAAAGAAAACGAATTTTTCCCCGCTTCCAAACCTTCAGTTAGCAGTGTAGCTTTGATGGACACAAATCTACAAAGGCAAGTAGGCACAAACCTAAAACAGGGAGCGACGCCAGGAAGCGCCCGCGCACGTAATGACAGCGGAAAAAATCTTTGATAATCTTTTTTCCTAATACCTTTTTCCGCGTTCGGGACCTGGAGCTCGGCTCGGCTGAGCGATTGGGCGGATTATAGGGCATAGCATATGACGTGCGCGATGAAAGGCACAAGGCTATGCGATTTGTCGGAGCGGGGGTCCGGGGTCTCCCCGGTGTGTTTTGTTTCTTTTGCACAAACAAAAGAAAAGCCCCCGCGGCTTGAGCGGTTAGGCTGTGCGCAGCTACCATAAGATGAAGGCATATTGTAGGCACAGAATTTACGTAAACTACGAAACTCGTAGAAATTGAAAAGTTGAAAAGTTGCGTTATTTCAGTTGATTATTTTCCGCAGTTTGAGTATAATGTATTTGCACGGTAAATGCTAAGAGATTTTATATTAAGGTGGAAATACAATGAGGACAGTCGGTACTGTTTCCCGGGGCGTGCGTTGCCCCATAATCCGAAAAGGCGACAACCTGGCAGAAATCGCGGCGGACAGCGTATTAGCCGCCGCCAAAAGCGAGGGTTCGCCCCTGCGTGACCGTGATATCGTAGGAGTAACAGAAGCGGTCCTTGCCCGCTCACAGGGGAATTACGCGACGACACGGGATATAGCCGACGATGTTGCGGCGAAATTCGGCGGTGATACGCTCGGCGTAATCTTCCCGATTTTAAGCCGCAACCGCTTCGCAATTTGCCTGCGGGGCATCGCCATGGGCATGAAAAAGATTGTCCTGATGCTCAATTATCCGTCAGATGAAGTCGGCAACCCGCTTTTCCCGCACGGGCTTCTGGAGGATGCTAATGTGAACCCTTGGTCGGACACTTTGGACGAAGCGGCTTACCGTGAAAAATTCGGTTGCCCGCTCCATCCCTTCACAGGGGTGGATTATGTCGGCTATTATAAAGAGCTGATCGAATCCTGCGGCTGTGAGGCTGAAATCATCTTTTCCAACAACGCAAAAACGATCCTGCAATACACGGGAAATGTGCTTGCCTGCGATATCCACACGCGCGAGGAAACCGTCCGCACTCTGAGGAAAGCGGGCGCACAAAAGGCGCTCACCCTTGCCGATATCCTAAATGCACCTGTAAACGGCAGCGGCTGTAACGAGCAGTACGGGCTGCTGGGCTTTAACAAAGCCACGGAGGATACCGTAAAGCTATGGCCGCGGGACGCAAAAAGCTTTGTAGATAACCTCGCGCGGCTGTTCTTGGAGCGGACGGGGAAAAATATTGAAGTGCTTGTCTACGGCGACGGCGCTTTTAAGGACCCGCGCGAAAAAATCTGGGAGCTGCATGACCCGGTAGTCAGCATGGCGTATACATCCGGGCTGGAAGGCGTCCCCAATGAAATAAAGCTGAAATACTTAGCCGACAACCAATTCAAGGATTTAGACGGCGACGCCCTTGAGAAAGCGATGAGGGCGCATATCAAAACAAAATCCGAGGATCTTGTCGGGAGCATGGAATCCCAGGGCACCACGCCCAGGCAGCTCTCGGACCTTGTCGGCTCGCTTTGCGACCTTACCTCCGGCAGCGGGGATAAAGGCACGCCCATCATCTGGATACAGGGATATTTTGACGATTACGCGGTAAATAATTAGGGGCGCATATATATGCAGGAAAATTTTTTGGGCTGTCAAGCCATCGTTTATAACCATATAGCACAGCAAATCGCCTCCGGGCCTATTTCCTACCATGACCGCAGAGGGCAGATAATCACTGTACAGGGCGGCATTTGGGATGTCAGCAGGGGCGACCGCCTGTCTGTATTGATCGTGCGCCCTAATGTTGTGGATGAATTTGACGGGCGCGCCGGCAGGGGCGAGGGGGAGCTGCGCGAAATTATGCTGTACAATGTCCGCAGGCGTGAAGGGCGTTCCGCGGACAGGTATACAATAAACGCCCCGGCGATCATAAAAAATGTCTACATCGGCTCCAAACAGCAGCCGTTTATGGGGCTGATCCGCGTGGTGATCAGGGATATGAGCAAAACGGGTATCTCAGTCAAAGCCCCGGCGAGGCGTTTTAAGACAGGCATGGCGCTGCAGCTGAGCGTAAAGGCAAACGACCGCGAATCCCTCATCTATGTTACGGTTGTAAGGGAAGAACCGGCAGAGGGCGATATGTCTTATTACGGGTGCAAGTTCATGCTGCACCAGCCGTAAAGCTTTGACCATAAATTCAATATTACATATCCGCTTTACATTAACAGCGTTTTATGGTATACTGTTTTCAAGTTGGTTTGGATGTGTTGACGCCGGCTTTATAAAATGTTGTAGTCATTGAGAGGTGATAAAATATGGCCAATGGAAAATCAAGCATCAACGTTGAAATTGATGCCGGCATAAAAGAGATTGCCGCGCAGATTTTTAAGCGCATGGGCTTAGACCAGACAACTGCGATAGAAATGTTTTACAGGCAAACCATAGCCGAGCGTCGTTTGCCGTTCCAGCCTGCGGTTGCGCCGCCCACGCTTGACGAGCAGCTCTCCGAGGCGCTTCTGAAAAGAAGCTCCGAGGCCGATGTCGAGGTAGACAGCAACGGAAATATTGTAATAGACAAAGACAAACACCCCGACCTATACGAATGGGCGGCGAATGGCTGATGGAGCTTTTCACGCTTTACATTTCGTATGTTTCGTGGGGAAATGACGGCAAGCACCGCCCCGTTTTAGTGTTTGCTCTGAAAGACGAAACGGTCTATGTGTATCCCATCACGTCAAAATATGAATCCAAGAGCGAAGCGATACAAGCAAGATATTTCAAAATCAACGACTGGGAGTACGCAGGGCTTGACAGGCTGTCGTATGTTGACACAAAGAAACACATCCCCATTCCTATATCCGCCTTGAAGATTAAAACCCCGATAGGCAAATTATCCGCCGAAGATAAAAAAAGGCTGATGGAGTTTTCAGCGAATTAACAGCGATTTCTATGCGGGTGTAGTTCAATGGTAGAATTCCAGCCTTCCAAGCTGGTTACGTGGGTTCGATTCCCATCACCCGCTCTGGCAGTTTACGGGCCCGTAGCTCAGCTGGGAGCGTACAGTGGTAAGTTTTTAGCACATCACCTTTGGGCCTGTAGCAACCCCGGACCCCGCTAGGTTCGCAGTCCATTTTTTAGGCATCCGGCAACCGTGCCTGCGCCGCGTTCGCAACCCTACGCAATCTAAGTTTGCGAAAATTTCGCGACGATTTTCATCACTGCGAGTGATGAAAATCGTCAGCCAACAAAGACGGTTAGCTGACGGATTGTCACCTGATTTTTCAAGCCCCCTCTCTTTTCTTTTTTTTAGAAGGTGGTCTGCCGTAAACAGGAAGTAACAATCCCTTTATGGCAACAATCCCCTTATGGCATCGAACACCTCACCTGCTTAAAGTCCAATAAATGGCTTCACAATCAAATAAACGGGCCCGTAGCTCAGCTGGGAGAGCGCTGCGTTCGCAATGCAGAGGTCGAGAGTTCGATCCTCTTCGGGTCCATGGGAAAGCGTCTAGTGTGCTAGGCGCTTTCTTTTATGCCGGTTTGTTTATTCTTCCGAAGCCTGCCTCATCCTAAAACCTGCGGCGCCCTGCGCCGCCTGCCGCCCCTCCAAGGAGGGGAATTGCGGGCGGGATAACCCCGCCCCTACGATGCAATTTTGTTGATTGTCCTGTAATTTCGGGACGCCCGGGTGTGCGTCCCCTACACATCGCACAATAGAAATCATCACAAATAAACTTCCCTAAACCCCGCCGCCCGGACCAGGCGGTTATAGACAGCCAAGCCCAAGCCCTCGAGCTTCGGCGGGCGGGCGGCTACGTTTTGGGCGCCGTGCGCGTCCAGCTCCCTCAGTGCCCAAAAAATCTGTTTTGCCTGGGCTTCGGCATCTTCGCGCGGACCGTAGGACACCAGGTTTTTTATCTGTGCTTTGTCCTCATCAAAAGCAAGGCAGAAATCGCTGCCTTGCTTTTGCGCGTAGTTATAAAAAGCCTCATCGCCGCCATGGACTATTGTAATCCGCGCGTCCGGGGCGTAGTGCGTATATTTCATGCCGGGGGAAATTGCCGCACGGTTTTGCTGTGCTTGCCCGGAAACTGCAGGGTCAGCTTCAATTTCGCCTATAACATCGCGGATCATCGCCGCCGTGACCGCCCCAGGGCGCAATAGCCTCGGGTTTTCCCCCGCAAGCGAAAGCACGGTGGATTCTATGCCGACATCACACTGCCCGCCGTCTAATACAAGCTCGGCCTTGCCCGCCATATCCTCCATGCAGTGGCGCGCGCTTGTCGGGCTTGGGCGCCCTGAAATATTCGCGGACGGCGCGGCTACGGGGACGCCCGCCATGCGGATAAGCGCCCTTGCGGCAGGGTGGGAAGGTATGCGCACAGCGACTGTATCCAGCCCGGCGCAGGTTATGGCGGGGACTGCCGCGCTTTTCGGAAGGACCATTGTAAACGGACCCGGCCAAAAGGCATCGGCAAGCTTATGTGCAATTGCGGAAAAATCCCGCACAAGCGGCGTTATTTCTTCTATTGACGCAATATGCACGATCAGCGGGTTGTCCGCCGGCCTGCCCTTCGCGCGGAAGATGTTCGCCACTGCCTGCGCGTTAAGCGCATCCGCGCCCAAGCCGTAAACCGTTTCGGTCGGGAACACAACAAGCCCGCCCCGGCGCAGTATTTCCCCGCCAAGGCGGAGGTTATCCGCGTGTTTTTCGGGGCTGAAAGCGTCAAGGAGGGCGGTGCTTTTCCCCTCAAACTGTAAATCTGCGTTACACATTGCCCGCGCTCGCCTGTAGCTTTTCCGCTTGGTCGTAGGTGATGAGCGCGTCGAGAAGCTCATCCAAATCGCCGTTGAGCATTTGTTCTAACTTATACAGCGTAAAATTGATCCGGTGGTCGGTAACGCGGCTTTGGGGGAAATTGTACGTGCGTATGCGCTCGGAGCGGTCGCCCGTGCCCACCTGCAGCTTGCGCTCGCCCGCGATTTTATCCGCCTGCTCCCGCTGCATTTTCTCATACAGGCGCGAACGCAGTATCCGCATGGCCTTGTCCTTGTTTTTATGCTGGCTGCGCTCGTCCTGGCACTCCACCACCAGCCCGGTGGGAAGGTGCGTGATGCGTATTGCCGATTCCGTTTTATTGACGTGCTGACCGCCCGCCCCGCCCGCGCGGTAGGTGTCGATCTGTAAATCTGCCGGGTTTATTTCAACCTCGACTTCCTCGGCCTGGGCAAGCACCGCCACGGTAACGGTGGAGGTATGCACGCGGCCTTGGGATTCTGTTTCCGGCACGCGCTGGACGCGGTGTACGCCGCTTTCAAATTTAAGGCGGGAGTACGCCCCATCCCCTTCCAAAGAAAACGAAACCTCCTTGTATCCACCCAAGCCCGTTTGGTTGGCGGTGAGGATCTCGCATTTCCAGCGGCGGGCCTCGGCATACATGGAATACATACGGTACAGCACCGCGGAAAACAGCGCGGCTTCATCGCCGCCCGCGCCCCCGCGTATTTCCACTATGACGTTTTTGTCGTCATTGGGGTCACGGGGCAGAAGAAGTATCGTCAGCTCCTGAGTGACCTCTTCGATTTTACGGCGGTTTTCGGTTATCTCGGTATCCAGCATTTCGCGGAATTCCCTGTCGTGGCCGCCCTCGGCAAGCAGCGCCGCCGCCTCATCCATAGCGTCCTTGGATTTGGTATACTCCCTGTATTTTTCCACAACAGGCGACAGGTTTTTAAGCTCCCGCATAAGGGCTGTGTATTTTTTGTTGTCCGATACCGCGGCGGGGTCCATAAGGCTCTTGTTTATTTCCTCATACCGGTCTTCAACGCTCTTTAGCTTGTCGAACACGCGCAGCCATCCTCCCGGCTTATATTTTTGATATTTTTTTCACATTTGGGGCGCGGCACCATGACCTCCCGCCCGCAGCCCTTGCAGCGGATACGGAAATCCATGCCCGACCGCAGGACAAGAAACTGCTTGGACCCGCATGGATGCGGCTTTTTCATCGTGAGGATATCGCCGGTGCGGACATCCACAGCCCCCGCCTCCCTTTGTGCTTTATGTGCATATACTATAACACAATTTCTTTCGCCGAAGGCGAAAGTGCGGCAGCGCCGCAAGCGCCGAAGGCGCTAAATTGATGTTTCAATGTTCTCGGGACCCGTTCCAAATCTTTGATTTGGATAACGGGTGAAGTTATTATAACACAATTTCTTTCGCCAAAGGCGAAAGTGCGGCAGCGCCGCAAGCGCGAAGCGCCAAATTGATGTTTCAATGTTCTCGGGACCCGTTCCAAATCTTTGATTTGGGTAACGGGTGAGGTTATTATAACATAAAATAAGTACCGGATGCAAATTAGGCTGCAAATAACCTGCATACCCGCGCCCGGTTTATAATATATATATAATATTGCATAAAATCGTATTTAGAAGTTATGAACACAGCTTC
This sequence comes from Oscillospiraceae bacterium, assembly GCA_009776345.1. GTDB lineage: Bacteria > Bacillota > Clostridia > Oscillospirales > Ruminococcaceae > WRAV01. Next base: position 8,915 of record WRLS01000068.1, read on the forward strand.
TTAATAAATGGGGGTGCTTTTTATTATGAGTGATAAACTAAACGGCTGGTTTAAGCTGGCTTCAACGCCGCCGGTCGGCGAGCGCGCCGAAGGCCGCGGCCTTCCCGAAATTTCCGATATTGTACGCGCCAAGATAAAAAAAGCAGAGCCGCTTCCCATAATAACCCACAGAAAATCGGAAACCGAACCGGAAGTAGTCCTACCGCCCCGTGAACCTGAAATGCCCCGGATGTCCGTGATGATCCCGCTTTTGGCGGAGGAAGTAATCGCGGAAGAAGTAATCGCGGAAGAAGTTATCGCAGAAGAAGTTGTCGCAGAAGAAGAATCTCTTTTAGTTATTCCGATATTGGAAAAAGCGGAAATCATCGAAGAAGCTATTCTAAGCACCCCGGAGCCGGAAATACGCGTTGACAATGCCGAGCTCCAAGAACCAATACCGGAAACGGAGTGTATGGAGTGTACCTGCGACGAAATGCCTCAATGCCCGGCCCCGCAAGCCGAGTGGGCGGAGTGCGCCTGTGACGAAATGCCGCAGTGCCCGGCCCCGCAAGCCGAGTGGGCGGAGTGCGCCTGTGACGAAATGCCGCAATGCCCGGCCCCTGAGGCAGAATGGGCGGAGCGGCCCGAAGATATAAATCAAATTGTAGAGCGGGAAGGACCCCTGACAGGCGCGGAAAATGCGCAAAGCGGACCGCCGCCGATGCACTTCCCCGACTGGGTAAAGCTGCCGCCGATTGTTTCCGGGCAAGGGGCGGGTCAGCCCGGTAACCCTGCCGCACCGCCGGGGATACCGCCGATGCCGCCGCGGACCGATAAAGGCCTGTTCGCCGCGCATTATATGGAAGAGCGGAAAGAAGAATCCGGGAAATAATACAAGTTTCGCGGTTGCCGGGGAATATGAAGGGCAAAACCTGAGCCTACGATATGCCTGTTTCTCATTGTAGCTGCGCACAGCCCAGCCGCTCAAGCCGCGGGGGCTGTTACTTTGCAACGCGGCAAAGTAACCAAAGCGCGGCTCAGGGGGCTGGGGGCCGCTGCCCCCACTCGCCCCCTAAGAACCCCCGCGACCCCCCGCAGAGGTCGATGACTCCACACTTGCCAGAACGAAAAATTATGAGCAATCAATAAAATGCATCACTCGTCCGCTTTCGCCTTGCGAGGCTCAAATGCTGGGCGCGGGGAAAAAGATAATAGGGAAAAAGCATATTAGATATTTTTCCCCGCTTATTAACCTTCAGTTAGCATTGTAGCTATGATGGACACAAATCTACAAAGGCAAGTATGCACAAACCTAAAACAAGGAGCGACGCCCGGCACAAAACTGCGCACGTAATTACAGCGGAAAAAGTTTTTGATTTTTTTATTCCTAATACCTTTTTTCGCGTTCAAGACCTGGAGCTCGGCTCGGCTGAGCGATTGGGCGGATTATAGAACTATGCATATGACGTGCGCGATGAAAGGCACAAGGCTATGCGGCTTGTCGGAATGGGGGGTCCGGGGTCTCCCCGGCGCGTTTGCTTCTTTGCGCGAGCAAAGAAGAGCCTCCGCGGCTTGAGCGGTGAAAAACTGCCGAATATGAAATCGTGTTATAAA
>WRLS01000069.1 GCA_009776345.1 Oscillospiraceae bacterium
AAAAGAAAGTAACAAAGAAAAACGCGGCTTATGGGGCTGGGGGCCGCCGCCCCCGCTCGCCCCCTAAGAACCCCCGCGACCCCCCGCAGAGGTCGATGAATCTACACTTGCCAGCACAACAAGAAAAGAGCAATCAGAAAAACACATCTGCCGTCCGCTTTCGCCTTGCGAGGCTCAAATGCTGGGCGCGGGGAAAAAGATAATATGAAAAAAAGATAACGGATTTTTCCCCGCTTGCAAACCTTCAGTTAGCAGTGTAGCTTTGATGGACACTGTACAAGTAGGCACAAAGCTAAAGTAGGGAGCGACACCGGAAGCGCCCGCGCACGTAATTACAGCGGAAAAAGTCTTTGATATCTTTTATTCCTAATACCTTTTTTCGCGTTCGAGACCTGGAGCTCGGCTCGGCTGAGCGATTGGGCGGATTATAGGACAAAGCATATGACGTGCGCGATGAAGGGGACGAAGCTATGCGATTTGTCGGAGCGGGGGTCCGGGGTCTCCCCGGCGCGTTTGCTTCTTTGCGCGAGCAAAGAAGAGCCCCCGCGGCTTGAGCGGCTGGGCAGTGCGCAGCTACAATGAGAAATAGGCATATCGTAGGCACAAGACATGGGTTTTCATTTCACATTATAGGTCAACCGCGAAACTCGTAAACTTATTTATAATACCGAATTTTTTGCAAATAAACTGAAATACTACTGTTATGAAATTCATCCGTTCAAAAACATTCCTCGGTATTCTTACCGGCCTGCTCAACGGCTTGTTCGGGTCGGGCGGCGGCATGGTCGCCGTGCCGATGCTCCGCGGGCAGGGGATGAAAGAGGAAGAGGCCCACGCCACGTCAATATCGCTTATATTGCCGCTTGCCGTAATTTCGGGGTTCCTTTACCGGACTTCAAAGGCGTTCACGCTGACAGACGCGCTGCCGTACTTGCCCGGCGGGCTTCTGGGGGCGGTGTTCGGCGCGTGGCTGCTGCCGAAAATAAGCGGGCTTTGGCTTCGGCGGATCTTCGGCGCCGTGATTTTATTTTCCGCCGGAAGGCTGCTGCTGCGATGAGCATATTATGGCAGTTTTTATTGGCGTTTTCCTGTGCCGCCCTAAGCGCGCTCGGGATGGGCGGCGGCGGGCTGCTGCTGCTCTATCTTGCCGCGTATGAAGGGATGGCACAGCAAAGCGCACAGGGCATCAACCTGGTGTTTTTTATCCCCATAGCGCTGGTTGCGGTTTTGATCCACGCTAAAAAAGGCCTGATCCGCGCGGATGTCGCGCTGCGCTGTATTTTGCCGGGTGTTTGCGGGGTTGTTATAGGCTGGATGCTCGCGATGCGCATAGAAACGCAGCTGCTTTCAAAGCTGTTCGGCGGGTTCCTTTTGATTGTCGGTGTAAGGGAAATGTTTTCGCGCGCGAAGTGACAAATTATTTTTATGGGAATAGTGGAAAAAGCCCTTCCTTTTTGTGTAAATTAGTGATATAATATGTAAATGTACTTTTAAAGGGAGAAATGACTGTTGGAGAAGTTTATCGTTAAAGGCAGTTCCCGCTTGGCGGGGGAAGTTACCGTAGGGGGCGCGAAAAATGCCGCCGTTGCCATTATTCCCGCAACAATTTTGGCCAAAGGCCTATGTACGATAGAAAATGTGCCTAATATAAGCGATGTCAGCTACCAGCTCAAAGCACTCAAGGAGATGGGCGCGGATGTCCGTTATATCGCGCGCAATACGGTCGAAATAGATACAACAAATCTCAGGAACCCCGTTGTACCGTATGAGTTTGCGCGGCACCTCAGGGCGTCGTACTATAATTTAGGCGCGCTGATCGGCAGGTGCAGGCAGGCAAGCGTATCCATGCCCGGCGGCTGTAATTTCGGCGTGCGCCCTATCGACCAGCATATCAAGGGCTTTGAGTGCCTGGGGGCGGAAATTACCATAGACCACGGCATGATCAACGCCAAGGTCAAAAATTCGCTTATCGGCAGCCATGTTTATTTTGACGTGTCTACTGTCGGCGCAACGGTAAATGTCATGCTCGCCGCTGTACGCGCCAAAGGGCTGACGGTGATGGAAAACGCCGCCAAGGAGCCGCACGTCGTCGACCTTGCGAACTTCCTGAACTCCATGGGCGCGGATGTGCGCGGCGCGGGTACGGACGTTATAAAAATCCACGGCGTCGATATAATGCACGGCTCGTCCTATTCCATCATTCCCGACCAGATAGAAGCCGGTACCTACATGATCGCCGCCGCCGCAACGGGCGGGGATGTGCTTGTAAAAGATGTGATACCAAAGCACATGGAGGCGGTCTCCAACAAGCTTATCCAGGCGGGCGCGGTTGTAGAGGAATATGACGACGCAATCCGCGTGTCCGCCCCTGCCCCGCTGCAATTCGCGAACATAAAAACAATGCCGCATCCCGGCTTCCCCACGGATTTACAGCCGCAAATGGCGGCAATGCTGATAAAGGCACGTGGCACCAGCGTTATTACCGAAGGCGTGTGGGACGGCAGGTTCAGCTATGTTGAGGAGCTTGCGCGCATGGGCGCGAATATACAGGTAGACGGCAAAGTTGCAGTTGTGCAGGGCGTGCCCAATTTAACGGGTGCGCCGGTAAAGGCAGTTGATTTAAGGGCAGGGGTCGCGATTATAATCGCGGCGCTTACCGCAAAGGGCGATACGGAAATTGAGGATATTTTTCATATAGACCGCGGGTATGAGCAAATAGTGGAAAAGCTGTGCAACCTCGGCGCGGACATAAGGCGCGTCCATGTGCCGGACTTGGAAAGAGTTAGGGTTTCGGGGAAATAAATAAAATTCGTAATGTGTAATGTGGCTTTATGTAAATTTACCGCTGCAGCCGGGATGTATGCATCCTCGGTTTTGTTGCGGGTTTTTGTCACTACTTAAAACAGGGAGGTATTATGTCAGAAAAAGCAAAAACCGGTCAGGAAGCAGCCGCGGGCAAGGAAAACAAAACCCGCCGCAGGCGCGCGCCTTCGCGAAACGGCGCGAAAAACACTCAAGCCCTGCCGGAACAGCTAAACCCGGATTTGGTAGACGCTTTATTAAGCCCTGCTAAAACGCCGGAGAAAAGCCTCGCGGCAAAACGCGGGGATAAGCCGGCAGAGCAGACCGGCCGATTTGTGGAAAACAAAGCCGTCTCGCCGGGGATGCGCGTGCAGGGGCAGCGGCAGAGGACAGGGCGGCAATCCGCAAAAAGAAAGAAGCTCCTGCGCATTATCCCGCTGGGCGGGCTTGGCGAGGTAGGAAAGAACATCACGGTGTTTGAGTGCGGGGACGACGCGGTCATCGCGGATTGCGGGCTTACCTTCCCGGACGAGGCAATGCCGGGCATCGACCTTGTAATCCCCGATTTCGCCTATGTGCTGGAAAACCGCGAACGCCTGCGCGGCATTGTAATCACGCACGGTCACGAGGATCACATAGGCTCGCTCCCGTATCTTTTAAAGCACGTCAGCCTGCCTGTTTACGCCACGAAGCTGACTATCGGCTTAATAGAAGGCAAGCTGAAGGAGCATGGCATCCTCGATAAAACCAAGCTGCATATCGTAGAGGCGGGGGACAGCGTAAAGCTCGGCTGTATGTCCGTGGAATACATCAACGTGAACCATTCAATCCCCGATGCCTGCGCCTTCGCAATCGCAACGCCTGTAGGCACTGTAATCATGACCGGGGATTATAAAGTGGACCTTACCCCGATAAAGGGCGACGTGATAAACCTGCCGCGTTTCGGGGAGCTTGGCACAAAGGGCGTGCTGGCGCTGCTGCCGGATTCTACAAACGCGGAGCGCGCGGGAAGCACGCCCAGTGAGCGCACGGTGGGCGAAAGCTTCGATAAAATTTTCGCGGGGGCGCAGAACAAGCGGATCATCGTGGCGTCGTTCGCGTCGAATGTCCACCGCATACAGCAGATCGTAAACGCCGCTGTAAAATATCAGAGGAAAGTGGCGGTTTCCGGGCGCAGTATGGAAAACGTCGTAGCAAAGGCGCTGGAGCTGGGTTATCTGGATGTGCCCTCGGGCGTACTGCTGGATATAGACAGCGTGGCGAAATACCCTTCCGAGAAAATAGTAATCGTTACCACAGGCAGCCAGGGCGAGCCTATGAGCGCGCTGAGCCGCATGGCAATGGGCGATCACAGGAAGGTGAACGTGACGCAGGACGACTGTATTATAATTTCCGCCACGCCGATCCCCGGCAACGAAAAGCTTGTCACCCGCGTAATCAACGAGCTTATGAAGCTCGGCGCGCAGGTGGTGTACGAGCGTATGTATGACGTACACGTTTCCGGCCACGCCTGCCGGGAAGAACAAAAACTTCTGATAGCCCTGACAAGGCCGAAATTTTACGTACCGATGCACGGCGAATACAAGCATCTTAAAAAAAGCGCGGAGCTTGCTGTCACGATGGGCATACCTGCGGCAAATATCTTCATCGGCGAAAACGGGCGCGTGCTGGAAACCGACGGCAAAACCATGAAGTGGAACGGCGCGGTAACAGCCGGCAAGGTTTTGGTGGACGGTCTCGGCGTAGGCGATGTAGGCAGTATTGTCCTGCGCGACCGCAAGCACCTGGCGCAGGATGGGCTTATAATCGTGGTTGCTTCAATCGACAGGAAAACAGGGCGGCTGACCGCAGGGCCTGACGTTGTGTCGCGCGGGTTTGTATATGTGCGCGAGTCCGAGGACATGATGGACAAAACGCGGGAGATCGCAAAAAGAAGCATCCAGACCTGCATAGAGCGCAATTCGCGCGAATGGGGCTTTATGAAGGCAAAGGTCAAAGAGGATGTGGGCGATTACCTGTGGCAGATGACAAAGCGCAACCCGATGATTCTGCCGATAATACAGGAGGTTTGATTTAAATACAAGTTTTGCGGTTTGCGTAAACTCCCTCCGGCGTCTGCGGACGCCACCTCCCTCAAAGAGGGAGGCAAAGTCCCCCTCTTTGAGGGAGGCAAAGTCCCCCTCTTTGAGGGGGATGTCAACGAAGTTGACAGGGGGAGTTCGTAGGGGACGGCGTCCTCGACGTCCCGAAATTCCCCTCCTTGGAGGGGTGGCGCGTATGCGCCGGGGTGGTTTATAACACGATTTTATCTTCATTTATTTTTCACCGCTCAAGCCGCGGGGGCTGTTACTTTGCAACGCGGCAAAGTAACCAAAACGCGCCGGGGAGACCCCGGACCCCCGCTACGACAAACCGCATAGCCCTGTGCCTTTCATCGCGCACGTCATATGCATGGTTCTATAATCCGCCCAATCGCTCAGCCGAGCCGAGCTCCAGGTCTCGAACGCGAAAAAAGGTATTAGGAATAAAAGATTATCAAAGACTTTTTCCGCTGTTATTACGTGCGCGGGCGCTTCCGGTGTCGCTCCTTATTTTAGATTTGTGCTTGCTTGCCTATGTGGCTCTGTGTTCAAAATAAATGATTATGCATTATGAATTATGCACTTCACACCCCCCCCGCAACTTCAAAACTCAGATAAAAATTCAAAGGAGGGCAAGAATCCTATCATGGACGATCCCGACAGTAGTATCACAGTCTACATTATTTTGGCGGCGCTGATATTGGCGGCAGCGTTTTTCGCCATGGGCGAAGCCGCCGTAACGGCTTACGATGCAAGGCTGCGCAAAAACACTGCCTTGAGTGAAAAGAAGGCAAAAATCCTCGCGGGCTTCCTCGAGCGGCCCGAGCGCTTTCTTTTGGCGACACGCGCGGGCATTACATTTTTCGGCTTTATGGCGGCGGTTATGGCGGCGCATCTTTTCGCGGGGAGGCTTGGGGCGGCTTTACAGGGCATATGGGACATACCGGAATTTATTCTTAGAGTTGTATCGGCGGTGCTTGTCACTTCGGCGGCAGCGTTTACCGTGCTGGTTTTGGGAGATATAGTGCCAAGGCGCATTGCGTCCCGCCGCAGTGAGGGGACAATGCGCGCGCTCTGCGGGCCGCTTTGGCTGGCGCAAAAGCTGATGCGCCCATTCACTGCCGCGGCTTACGGCACAGCAGGGCTGATCCTGCGCTTTTTGGGCATCGGCACGGATGAGTTTACAGGTGAAGTCACGGAAGAGGACATCCGCATGATGATCGACGCGGGGGAGGAACACGGCAGCATCGGCGAAAGCGAAAAAGAGATGCTGCACAGCATATTTGAGCTTGACGACATCGACGTGGAGAATATGATAACCCACCGCACGGAGCTTACCGCAATCGATGTGCTGGCGGGCTTTGACGAAACAATAGCCCTCGCGACAGAAAGCGGCTACTCACGCATCCCCGTTTACAAGGACGATTTGGACAATGTCGTCGGCATTTTGTACTCCAAGGATTTACTGCGCCTGGTAAACAGCGGGCGCGAGGGCTTCAGCGTGGATAAATATATGCGCGCGCCCCTGTTTGTGCCGCAGTTCACCAGCGGCAAGCTGCTTTTGAAGGAGTTCAAGGAGAAAAAAATCCAGATGGCGGTTGTAGTGGACGAATACGGCGGCACATTGGGGATTGTCACAATGGAGGATGTCATCGAATCCATCGTCGGCAGTATACAGGATGAATACGATGACGACGAGGAGCCGATTGCACGAACCGGCGAAAACCAATTCTTGATAGACGGGCTTACGCCGCTGGAGGATGTGGCGAGGTTTTTCGGCCTGGAGCTTGAGGACGAGGACGATTTTGACACCATCGGCGGCTATATTTTGGGGCGGCTGGGCTATATCCCCGAGGGCGGCGAATGTCCCGGCGTGCCGGTTGAAGGCGTGCTTTTCACCGTGCGCAGCATGGATGAGCGCAGGGTGGACCGGCTTGAGGCCTTCGTAGGGGCATTGTGAAAAATGCTCATTTGCCGAAATGTCAACCATAAACGCAAGTTTCCATTTCGGAATTCGCGGATCGATAGTAATCATGGTTACATCACATTGCATTTTCTTGCGGTAATCAATTTTTCACAATGCCCCTAGAAAAATAAAAATAGGGAAAGGATGTATATCGCCGTGGCTAGTGAAATCGCGTCCCCCGCCAACAGGCCAAGGGACCTGCGCGACCGTAATCTGCGCCTGGTTGTCCGCCTTTTCCGTGAAAAAGGCATCCTTTCTATACAGGAAGCCGCCGCCGAAACAGATCTGAGCCGCACGACCACGGCGAAAATAATCGCCTACCTGCTGGAGTGCGGGCTGATTTTGCCGCTGGGGAAAGGGTCTTCCACACCTGACGGAGGCAAGCGCCCGGAGGTTTTCTGCCTGAACGCAAGCTCTGTTTGTGTGATATCAGCGTTTTTTACGCATTTGGGGATAACGGGCGTTTTATACGACCTTAACTGCGACAGGCTCTCCGACCTCAGTGTGAAAACCGGCATATCCTACGAAGAAAACGCCGATGCTTTGGCGCAGGCAGTGACGGAACTGCAAAAACGCTCCGGCCTCAGCCCCGGGCAGCTCTGCGGTATTGCCGTGGGCTGCAGCGGCATTGTGGACACAGGGCGCGGGGTATTGCGTTACCCTAACCGTGTAGGCTGGGAACCGGGGCTTGATATCGCGGGGGATTTGCAGTCGCGCCTTAATTTTCCCGCGAAAATTTACGTAGATAACACCTGCCGTTATTTTGGCTACGCGGAGGCAAACTTATCACATGGGCGCGGCGAAGGCACGATGGCTACGGTTTATTCCGACCGCTTTTCCGGCGGCTGCGTTATCACCGGTGACAAGCTGCTGCGCGGCCCGGGCGGATTTGTGGGCGAGCTTGGGCATATGGTGCTGGACGCGGATTCTAAGGCAGTCTGTGCCTGCGGGGCGTCTGGCTGTTTTGAGGCTTTGGTTTCCGGCGCGAATGTTGCCGCCTATGCCGAAGAGATTGCGGGGCAGTTTCCAAACAGCCCCCTGCACGATGAAACAGTCTGGGGCCTGCAGGATTTTTTCGCTGCGTCAAACAACATGGACCCCTTTGCTATGGCGGTGATGGATAAGGTCGTAGGGTACTTCGCCGCGCTAATCCGCAATATCATCCTGCTGCACGACCCGCGCCGCGTCGTCATACAGGGCGCATACGCGGACGGCGGCGAATACTTTTTGCTTGCGCTCAGGGAAGCGGTACAGAATTACCCTTTTTATGGGATAAAGCACAGCCCGGAAATCACATATTCGCAGCTTAATTTTACATCCGACAACCCGGACAATTTCGCGCTGGGCGGCGCGATTTACGCGGTGGATAATTATATCGGGCAGTTTGTCAGGGCGAAGCCGTAGGGGGCACAACGCGCCGCAGGTTTTAGGATTTAGGATATAGGTTTTAGGGGTAGGGTCGGGGTTCCATCCCCGACCGCGAATATTTAATTCGCCTTTGACGGTCGGGCATGGAAGCCCGACCCTACAAATTTCTTCCCTTCCTGAATCCTGCCGAAGGCAAAACACCCGGCGCGAAGCGATTTATCGCTTCGCGCTACCCTCTTTAAAAAAGAGGGTACGTCCTACGGTTGCTTTGCGCTTTCTGATGAAAGAATAAATATTGTTGTAGCCTTACCCTCTTTTTTAAAGAGGGTGGCACCGTGACGACTTGTTCGTCGCGGTGACGGGTGTTTTGCCTTTGCCCTGCAACTCCCCCTGTCACTTCGTGACATCCCCCGAATAGAAATTAGAAAATAGGAATTAGAAATCTTAGTAAAGGAAGAAATTTGTTGTACCGTCCCTTACTATTTTCCATTTTCTAATTCCTAGCTACTATATGGGGCGGTGGCGCGAAGCGCCGGAGGGAGTATACATCAACTGCAAAGCTTGCAATAATCAAAACTCCGCCAGAATTTTTTCGGTCAGCGCGTCTACTTTGGAAAAATCTGTTGCCTGTATGTAGAACCCCTCAAGTTTTTTGTGTGCTTCCTTGGCTTCGCCGAGCAGCACCGATGCCCCCGCGACCATTTGCGCCGCGGCTTTTTTATTATGACTAAGGCGCTTGCGGTGTTCTTTGAGCTTATCCTCATCCATAAACCGGCGGCTGTTTATGATCCGGTAAGGGTCGATGTCAAGGCTGAAATCATGGAAGCTGTTTGAGGTCAGGAAGCCCGTGCCTGTTTGGGGCAAAAAAAGGTGTTCGAGCTTATCATAAGGCCCCAGCGGGCAATAGCAGCTAATGACATTGCAGCCCGCCGCAAGCGCGTGTGTGCGCATATAATCCAGCAGCGCCCCGGAAACCGCGCCATATTCATCGTTTATCAGGTACAAGCGCTTACAGGTCGCTTTCGCGCTTTCTACAAACGCGGTGACGCCCTCGCCCGTAACCGCGGAAAGAATACGCACTTGTTCCTTGCCGTTTTCCCCTTTATGCCCCGGTTCACGCAAGGCGAGCCTGGCGCAGTAACCGGCGAGCTTGCGCTCATTCAAACACTCCGCGGCTATCCGCCTGCTGTCGCCCCTAATCGCCGCCGCCGCCCCTAAATAACGGCAGCAGTGTTCGTGGCACCGCCCGCACAGCTTTGAAAGCGCGATAATCCCGGCCCGGTCCTTAAACAGCGCATCTGTATCCCAGCAGGATGTCAAATCGATTATAGATTCAACCGCGCCGGGATATTTAAGCTCTATGGAATGGGGCAAGGTCCCGTCCGCCGCGCATATTTTCAGCGACGGGCATATTACCCCATCCAGGCTGTCGGTATCGGACGAACAACGAATTATTTCAACGTCCCTGCCCTGCCCGCGCCAATGGTCCGCCAGCCGCCCCAGCAAAGTGGATTTCCCGCTTCCCGGCCCGCCTTTTATCACCAGGCAGCGCCAACCTTCACCCGGGCCTGTAAGCTCACTAAACCGCGACACAAAGCCATGCGGTGTGTTATACCCCAAAAAATATGTTACGGACTTCCCTTTCGATATCATCGCCCGGCCCCCCGATTATATGTTAAAGTATAGATGATTTATACTATTCCGCATATATAAAACAGGTGAGGCGGCGGCGCAGCGCCGCAGGTTTTAGGTTTTAGGATTGAGGATTTAGGGTAGGGACGAAACAAAAAAATTCGTCCTTTTCCTAAAACCTCAAACCTATATCCTAAAACCTGCCGAAGGCCGTAGGGGCGGCAATCTGCCGCCCGAAATTCCCCTCCGTTGGAGGGGTGGCTGGCGGCGCGGAGCGCCGCAGGTTTTAGAAATAAGGTTTTAGGTTTTAGGAAAAGGACAGTACAACAATTTCCTTCCCTTCCTATATCCTCAATCCTAAAACCTCAATCCTACCGAAGGCAAAACACCCGTCACGAATCGATAAATCGCTCCGCGCCACCCTCTTTAAAAAAGAGGGTACGTCCTACGGTTGCTTTGCGCTTTCTAATGAAAGAATAAATCTTGTTGTAGCTTTACCCTCTTTTTTAAAGAGGGTGTCTTCAAAGCGTTTACGCTTTGAAGACGGGTGTTTTGCCATTGCCCTTTCCCTGCTGCCCCCTTCGCGCACGAAGGGGGTGCCGTCCGCAGACGGCGGGGGTTGTTCCCATAATTCGCTGCCAAAGACAACCC
>WRLS01000070.1 GCA_009776345.1 Oscillospiraceae bacterium
GGCAGCGGCCCCCAGCCCCCTGAGCCGCGTTTTTCTTTGTTACTTTCTTTTTGGTTGCGCAAAAAGAAAGTAAATAATGCGTCGCGGAGCGCGCTGTTGTAGCCGCGGCTTGAGCGGTGAAAAATAACCGAAGATGAAACCGTGTTATAAACCACCCCGGCGCTTCGCGCCACCCCTCCAAGGAGGGGAATTTCGGGCGGCAGGTTGCCGCCCCTACGATGCAATTTTTATGATTGCCTGGTAATTTCGGGCGGGATGACCCAGCCCTTACCAAAATTTTAGGTTCATAATACTAATTCCAATTGAAATGTCAACCAAAAAATCGCTCAAAAATCGCATATATGCAACGATTTTTGACCGATTTTTGGGACATTTCTTACTGGAATAAGTATAAGAAAATGATACAGGTAAATTTATTATGTCGGCAAACAGGGATTTTTTCAACAGCGCGGCGCAGGACTGGCACAGCCGCCGCCGCCCGGACGTGGAAAATGCGGATATTATGCTGCGGCTTAGCTGCCTTCGCCCGGGACTTAGAATTCTGGACGCGGGATGCGGCGCGGGTTTCCTCACGCCATTTTTGTTGCAAAGCGAGCCGGAGCGTATTATCGGCGTGGACTACGCCGAAAACATGATCCGCGCCGCAAGGGAAAACTGCGCCGACCCGCGCACGCAGTTTATTTGCCGGGATATTACGCTGACGGGGCAGGCTCTTCCCGATTGCGATTTTTGCGTCTGCTATAATTCCTTCCCTCATTTCAGCGACCCTGCGGCGGCTGTGGAAAACCTTGCGCGGGCTATCGTGCCGGGCGGGAGGCTCACGGTTTCGCATACGCAGGGGAAGCGCACGGCGGATGGGGCGGCACCGGAGCGCGGCACCCCCGCCGCGGGTTTAGTAAGGTTGATGGAGCCTTATTTCAGGCTTGACGCGGTAATCGACAGCAATGCCATGTTTTTGGTTTCCGGCATAAGATATGATATGCCGTAGGGGCGACCCTCGCGGTCGCCCGCAAATTCCCCGGTTGCAATCAAAATGTTTCACGTGAAACATTTTGCGCGTAAAATGCCCCCTTCGTGCGCGAAGGGGGCGGGGGTTACGCGCAATATTATGTTATGCCGTAGGGGCGACTGGCGGCGCGAAGCACCGCAGGTTTTAGGATTTAGGTTTCAGGAAAAGGACGTTGCATCAATTTTCTTCCCTTCCTAAATCCTCAATCCTAAAACCTAAATCCTGCCGAAGGCAAAACACCCGTCTTCAAAGCGGCAAGCCGCTTTGAAGCCACCCTCTTTAAAAAAGAGGGTACGTCCTACAATCGCATTGCGTTTTTAAAATGATAGAATAAATCTTGTTGTAGCTTTACCCTCTTTTTTAAAGAGGGTGGCGCCGTGACGACTTGTTCGTCACGGTGACGGGTGTTTTGCCTTCGGCAGGATTAAGGATTTAGGAAATAAGGTTTCAGGAAGGAAATCAGATTGTAGGGGCGGGCTTCCATGCCCGACCGTCAGGGTCCAGTCGAATATTCGCGGTCGGGGATGGAACCCCGACCCTACCTTAAAACCTTAATCTAGCATTATGAATTATCACTATTGATATTCACCCCGCAAGTGTGGTAAAGTTAGATAACGCTAAAAACCGTTGACGAAAGGGGGCAGGCATTGTGACGGAGATTTCCGCCATTGGCGTATCATCCGGGCTGGTGACAGGCAAGGCGTATGTATTGCGGCGCAGGAATTACGATGTGCCGCAGGGGCGCACAGACGATATTCCGGGCGAGCTTGGCAGGTTTGAGGAAGCGCTTGCCTCCATCATCGCGGAAACGCGCGTTATGGTGGAATCCGCGCGGGGATGCAGCCCCGGAAGCGCCGCCGATATACTGGATGCCTATCTCAGTTTACTATTGGACCCTGTTGTCGGCGAGGGAGTGCGGGACCTTATTGGCCGGTCGCATAACGCGGCGCAGGCCGTGAAGATCGGGATAGGCAAAATAACCTCCATGTTTGAAGGCATGGAGGACGAGTATATGCGCGACCGCGCCTTTGACATCATGGACATACAGAACCGCCTGCTTGACAGGCTGCTCGGCGACGAGCCCGGCGGCGGCGATATACCCCCCGGCAGTATTTTAATCGCCGAGGAGCTTGCGACCTCCGATACCGTGAAGCTTGACATGGAGCGCGTGGCGGGCATTATAACCGTATGCGGCGGCAGGAATTCCCACGCGTCTATCGTCGCGCGCAATATGGATATCCCCGCTGTAGTTGGCGCGGCGGATATTTTAAATTTAGTTTCCACAGGTGACGATGTAATAATCGACGGGTTTTCGGGCGAGGTTTGCGTCTGCCCGACTCCCGAAGCCGCAAAATCGTTCGGGGAGCGCCTGGAACGCTACACCCGCGAGAAAGAGCGTCAGCGCCCCGGCGTAAACATACCGCACGAAACCGCGGACGGCGTGCAAATTACAATCGGCGCGAACATAGGCTCGTCAGAAGAGGCGGCAAGGGCGCTTGGCTACGGCGCGGATGAAATCGGGCTTTTCCGCAGTGAGTTTATGCACGATAATTTGTCATATCTGCCTGATGAGGAAACACAGTTCCGCTCCTTCCGCGATGCCGCCTCCGCGATGGGCGGAAAAACAGTTGCGGTGCGCACAATGGACCTCGGCGCGGACAAAGCTTTTTTCCAGACCCATCGGCTGCGTGAGGAAAACCCCGCGCTGGGCTACCGTGGGATACGCATACAGCTTGACCACACGGAGCTGCTTTACACACAGCTCAGGGCGATTCTGCGCGCGGGCAGTTTCGGGGACATACGCCTGATGTTCCCCATGATATCCTCGGTGGAGGAGCTTCGCGCGGCCAAAACCGTTCTGGAGGAGGTCAAAGCCGACCTGCGCGATGACGGCGTCCCCTTTGATGAAAAAACGCTTGTCGGTATGATGGTCGAGGTCCCGTCGGCGGTTATTATGGCAGACCGCCTGGCGAAGGAATGCGATTTTTTCAGTATCGGGACGAATGACCTGATCCAATACACCACGGCGGCGGACCGTACAAACACGAAGGTTTCGCATCTTTACAGCCATTACCACCCCGCCGTCCTGCGCATGATCCGCCAAACGGTTACAGCGGCGGAAAACGCGGGGATCGGCTGCGGCATTTGCGGGGAGTGCGCCGGGGACCCGCTGCTGCTCCCTGCGCTTATAGGTATGGGGATAACGTCGATATCCACCGCGCCGCGCATGATATCGCAGTGCTGTTATTTGATTTCCGGGCTGAATATGCCGCAGTCGCGGGAGTTGGCAAACCGCGTGCTTTCATGTGCGACAACGCGGGAGGTAAAGCAGTCGCTCACCGATTTTGCAAAGGAGCGTAACACGCGGCGCAAAGCGCCGCAAAGCCCTGAAGAGGTAAAAATGTGAGAAAAATATGGTATGGCATTGGATATATGTTATTTGTTACAGCAGTAACTATTGCCTTACCGGTATTCCTATGTATCCGGTTTGGCTACAATTTAGAGTTATACGATATTTCGGTCATTACAGTTTTGTGTATATTTCTTTTTTTAACAGCGATAATTGCTTTCTTTTTTAAAGACACGCCGAAGTTAGAGAAAGAACATGAAAACATTGTTAACAGTTGCTGCAAAAAAAGAGATATGTGGTTTATAACCAGTATTATTTGGTTTGCGATGCACTATTTTTTCTCAGCAATGTCGATTTTGTGTACTATTATTGTAATATATGCGAACCAAAAACCTGACAGGGTTATTTTGTATTCTACCTTTGCGTTACTTTTTACGTTTTTTATACTAATTGCTAACCCTCGTAAAAACTCATTGGGGTTTAAAAAAGCATGGCTTAAAATTTATCGCGATATACTAAAGTATGACAACGATGAAATCACGGAATCAGATTTAATTTCATCACTAAATGAAAGCGAATCTTTCATAACAAAATCTGTTAATGAGTAAATGCCTGCAATAAATATACACAGCGTAATATCGCCCCTAAATTATACACAATCACGGCAAGGGAATTAGGTATGGAAAATTTGTTTTCAAACACCGCACGGCTGTATGATTTCGACTACCAAGACTCCATAAAAGCGGACATCCCCTTTTACATCGGATACGCAAAAGCGCAGGGCGGCGCGGTGCTGGAGCTTGGCTGCGGGACAGGGCGTGTGTCGCTGCCTTTGGCGGCGGCTGGCTTTCATGTTACCGGGCTGGACCTTTCACAGCCGATGCTGGAGGTGTTCCGCGAAAAGCTCGCCGTGATGCCGCGGCTTGCGGGGGATATCACGCTTATCCACGGCAATATGGCGGATTTTTCTCTGGGGCGCAAATTTCCCTTGATTATTATACCTTTCAGGGCGTTCCAAACGCTGACGGACGTGTGCGATATAACAGGCGCGCTCAGCTGTGTGCGAAGCCATTTAGAGGATGAAGGCATTTTTATCGTGGATGTATTCAACCCCTACCCGAATATGGATGAGAGCTGGTACTGCGGCGAAACCGTCTTTTGGGAAAAAACAGATGAAAAAACCGGCGCCCGCGTAATCAAGAAGCATTTAAGCGAGAAGATTGATACAATAAGCCAAATATTATACCCGCGCTTAGTGTTTGAGGTTACATATCCCGACGGTAAATCCGAGAGGCTCGAAGACGATTTAAAGCTCAAATATTACTACTCCGGGCAGCTGCGCTCTGTGATAGAAAAGGCGGGGCTGGAGATAACGCAGGAATATTCATGGTACGATAAAGCGCCCCCGGGCGGGCGCGAAATCATATTTATTTGTAAGAAGCTGTGTTCATAGCTCAAAGGCCGTAACAGCGGCGGATTTACCGCCGTACCGCGTTAAATTTCCTTGGAATACATGGAGTATTCCTGCGAAAATTTGCCTTGTCCGGCAAAAAATCCGCTCGCCGTTCCGACGCATTTCGCTT
Source organism: Oscillospiraceae bacterium (assembly GCA_009776345.1). Classification (GTDB taxonomy): domain Bacteria; phylum Bacillota; class Clostridia; order Oscillospirales; family Ruminococcaceae; genus WRAV01. The sequence continues at coordinate 4,943 of WRLS01000070.1, forward strand.
ATGAACACAACTTCTAAGAAAGCAAAGGAGGCAAAACATGAAAATCGGTCTTAGCTCATACAGCCTGTTGGGGGCGATGCGGCGGGGGGAGATGGATTTTTTAGGCATCATGCAGTGGATTGCCGACAACGGCGGGGACCACATGGAAGCGGTTTCCATGATGGGCGATTTCCTCGGTGACGCAAGCTTTGTCCGCTCGGTGGCGGAAAAGTCAAAGGCAATCGGATTGCCGATTGCGGCTTACTGCACGGGCGTAAACCTGCTCGACAAAGATGACCCGCAGGCGCAGCTAGAGCTTGCGATGCGCCATGCAGACATAGCCGCCGAATTGGGCGCGGGACTTATGCGCTGTGACCTGGTGGGCTGGTCTATCCCGAAAGAAGAGCTTACCGCGGAAAACTTCGACCGCGACCTTCCGGTGATTATCGAAGGCGCGGGGAAAATCGCCGACTACGCCGCCCGCCTGGGCCTGACAATCACGGTGGAAAACCACGGTATGTACTTAAACGGCGGTGAGCGTGTGCGCAGGCTCATAAAAGGCGTGAACCGTGAAAATTACAAATGCTCGCTGGATATCGGCAATTCCCTGTGCGTGGACGAGGACCCTATAGTCTGCGTGGATGCGCTGCTCCCATTCGCCGCGACCGTGCATTTCAAGGATTTCTATATCCGCCGCGCCGATACGGCCCCCGGTGAGGGCTTTGGAATCAAAACGCCGCGGGATTATCTCCTGCGCGGCGCGATTGTCGGGCATGGGGAAGTGGATGTAAGGCGGATTATGGGCATCATCAAAAAATCCGGCTACAGCGGCAGTGTTTCGATTGAGTTTGAGGGCATGGAGGACTGTAAACTCGGCTCAAAGCTCGGGATGGAAAATACACGCAGGCTGGCGGAAATGAATATCTAGCCCTACGCCTCTAAATCCCTGCGAAGCAAAGCCTCCTCCAGTTCGCCCGGCGTGAGCGTGGGCGAATAATAAAAGCCCTGCTGGTAATCGCAGCCGTATTCCTTCAGCACAGCCACCTGGTTAGCTGTTTCCACGCCCTCCGCTATAACGCTGATTTCAAGGTTTTTCGCGATTTGGATAAGGCCGCCCACGAACTTTGAGCCTTTGGGGTCGTTGTCTATCTGCCAGGTCATCATGCGCTCAAGCTTGACAGCGTCCACGGGAAGGTGCATAATATTTACAATGCCGGAATAGCCCGTGCCGAATTCGGTGAAGATAATTTCGATGCCCATTTCGGAAAGCTCGAACATCCTTGCCCTGGATGCGGGAAAGGCGTTGAGCGCGACGCTTTGCGAAACCTCAAACCCAAGCTTGTCCGCGGGTACATTGTTTGTATTAAGCGCGGCCTTGACATCACTGAGGAACCTTTCCTGCTGGAACTGTATGGGGGAGATGGGCACGGCGATGGTTTCGAACTCCACGCCGTCCCTGATAAGCCGCGCGATAAGCTCACACGCCTTATTTACGGCGTACTGGCTGATCATGTAAATAAGCCCGGACTCCTCCGCGATTGGGATAAACTCCGCTTGCTGTATAATGCCGAATTCGCCGCTGATCAGCCGCATATAGCTGTCCGCGCGGGTGAATATCTGCCGATGGGTATTAAAGGTGGGGCGGTAGCGCAGCTCCAGCCTGCCGTTTTCTATTGCCGCCGGTATCATGCGGGCGATGGCGTTCATCCTGTAAAGCCGGTGGCGCAGCTCTTCCTCGAAGACGACATAGTGGTTCGGGCCTTTTTTTGCGGATTCAATGACAGCGTAGCTCAGCTGGTCCATAAGCTCAGACGGGGAAGCGGCGGGACCGGGGCAAAAAGCCATGCCTACGTTTACAGAACACATACAGTCCAGCCCATTGATGCTCCAGGATTTCTCAAACCTCGCGATAATGCTGTCAATCGCCCTGAAGGCGGCGACGCGGCTCAGGCCGTTTAATATTACGACAAATTCCACACCTGCCGGCCGATAGACATCCGCGTGTTCGAGCCTGCATAGGAAGCACGCGATCTCTCTGAGCAGCAGGCCGCCGGACTGGTAGCCGAACATTTCGTTGAAGGATTTGAAATCCTCAAGGTAAAGCTTTATGACAACGCCCTTGGATTTCGATTCGATCAGCCCGCCGAGGGCTTCGTTGCAGGCTTCGGCATTCGGGTGCGCGAAAAAGGCGTCAACCTCTTTGAATATATTTTCGTAGTTATCCACATTGAAGGAAAGCCGCATACATCATACCCCTTTTTCGGTTATACAACCTGTTAGAATATTTTACCACTTTGATATTGTTTAGTCAAATGCGAGTTATGAATTACGGAAGGGAGGCCCGCCATGTCATCGGGGACCACGGTAAAAGGCTATTTCGGGGAAGAGCATGGCGGCTCCACAGAGGGGAAGATAGCGGTCAGCTTAGCTTCCCGGGGGGTAAACGGCACGCTTTCCATAAAATTTGCGGGAAGATACGGCGTGCTTGTCCCGTACAAGCCTATCGAGCAGCTCGCCGCGCTGGCAAGGCGGGAAGCAAAGCAGGTAGAGCCCCAACGGACGGTCGAAAAGCAAACAGATATAGACGGCTTTTACTGCGACAGCCATGTAAAATTGCGGCCGGGTACTGTGCGCGCGTGGGTCCGCAGCAGGCGCGGCTTTGATACGCTGACAGTTGAATTCGGGCAAATGGGGCAGATTTCCATGCCTTACGGCGAAATAGAAAGCTTAATACTCCGGGAGCGCAGGAACTATGTATAACGCAGGGACAGGCTCCCCGGGACCGGCACCGCGGCATAATATTGCGGTCGGGATGCTGGCGCATGTTGACGCGGGCAAGACAACTTTAACTGAGGCAATGCTTTATAAAAGCGGCGCGATCAGGCGTTTGGGGCGCGTAGACCACCAAAACGCGTTTTTGGACACAGGCGAAATGGAACGCAAGCGCGGCATCACAATCTTCGCGAAGCAGGCGGTTATGCCTTTGGGCGAAATGTCGCTGACGCTTTTGGACACGCCGGGCCATGTGGATTTTTCTACAGAGGCGGAGCGCGTGCTGCAGGTCCTGGATTACGCCATACTTGTAATAAACGGCTCCGACGGCGTACAGGGCCATACCGCGACCTTATGGCAGCTTTTGGAACGGTACGCGGTCCCCGTGTTTATCTTTATAAACAAAACCGACCTGCCGGGGGCAGACCGGGACAAGCTTATGGCTGAGCTGAAAAACCGCCTGCACAGCGGCTGTGTGCTTTTTTCGGGGCGGGACAGGGCGTCGCTGGACGAGGATATCGCCATGTGCGGCGATGATGCCTTGTCGGAGTTTTTAGAAAAAGGCTTTGTAAGCGATGAAATGACTGCCGTTTTAATACGCAGGCGCGGGGTTTTCCCGTGCTTTTTTGGGTCGGCGCTGAAAATGGACGGGATAGAGGAATTTCTCAGCGGGCTGGAAGCTTACATTTTGCCGGTTTCTTACCCCGCGCGGTTTGGCGCGAAGGTGTACAAAATCTCCCGCGACAGCCAAAACAACCGCCTGACCCACCTTAAAATCACAGGCGGGGCAATGGCGGTGAAATCCGCGCTCACAGGCGCGTACCCCGCCGCGCAGGAAGCCGCGGACGGCGACTGGACAGAAAAGGTCAACCAGATAAGAATATATTCCGGCGAGAAATTCACGCAAGCACAGGAAGCGGCGGCGGGGACAGTCTGTGCCGTGACGGGGCTAAACTATACTTATCCGGGGCAGGGCTTGGGGATAGAGCAGGATTCGCGTCCGCCTGTGCTGGAGCCGGCGATTTCCTACCGTGTGATTTTTCCGGAGGGCTGTGACCCGCACACCGCCCTGCAAAACTTCCGCCGGCTTGAGGAGGAGGACCCGCAGCTTAAAATTTCGTACTCTGGGCGGGGCGGGGATATACATCTGCAGCTGATGGGCGAGATCCAGCTTGAGATTTTAAGCCATACCGTATTAGAACGCTTCGGGCTTGAAGTAGGCTTCGGTGAAGGGGAGATACTCTACCGCGAAACAATCAAAGCGCCTGTAATCGGCATGGGGCATTTCGAGCCGCTGCGGCATTACGCCGAAGTACATTTACTGCTGGAGCCGGGGGAGCGGGGGAGCGGACTAGTGTTCGCATCCATGTGCAGTGAGGATGTACTGCACAGGAGTTGGCAGCGGCTTGTCCTGGCGCATCTTGCACAGCGCGCGCATCCGGGCGTACTCACAGGCGCGCCTGTTACGGATATAAAAATCACGCTGCTCACCGGGCGGGCGCACAACAAACACACGGTTGGCGGGGATTTCCGACAAGCAACCTACCGCGCGCTCCGTCAAGGGCTGATGCAGGCGGAAAATATCCTGCTGGAGCCGTGGCACAAATTCCGGCTGGAGGTCCCCGGATTTGCGGCAGGGCGCGCGTCAGCGGATTTGCGGCGTATGTCCGATGATGTAAAAGAAGAAAACAGCGCGGACGGGCGCACGCTCATCACAGGGAGCGCGCCGGTTGCGCTTTTGCGCGGTTATAATGCGGATGTAAATTTATACACGCGGGGGATGGGGCAGTTTTCCTGCTCGTTCGGCGGGTTCGCGCCATGCCGCGATCAAAAAGGAATAATCGCGAAATTTGATTACGATGCCGGTTCCGATACGGAAAACCCGGCGGATTCCGTGTTCTGCTCGCATGGGTCGGGATTTATTGTAAAGTGGGACCGCGTAAAGGCGCATATGCATATGGATTCCGGTTATGTAATCGGGGGAAAGGGGAAAATCCGAGAAACGGCACAGGCCGCAAAAGGCAAGGAAAAGCCGCGGGACATATTCGCGCTGGACAAAGAGCTGATGGAAATATACGAGCGGGCATACGGCCCCATAAAAAGTCGGGATATTTTGCCGTCACAAAAACGCCCGCGCAGGGATGAACCGCCGGAGTACAGACCTACTGCAAACCCCAAAATAAGCGGCCCCGATTATCTGCTGGTGGACGGCTACAACATCATCCACGCGTGGGAGGATTTAAGGGCGGTCGCCGCGCAGAATATGGACGGCGCGCGCCAGATACTAATGAACATACTGAGCAATTATCAGGGGTTTACGGGCAGGGAGATCATCTTGGTATTCGACGCGTACAAAGTCGCGGGGGACGGCGGGGTGGAGCGCTTCCACGGGATCAGCGCGGTCTACACAAAGGAAGCCGAAACCGCTGACACGTACATCGAAAAGGCATCATACAAGCTGGGCAAAAAACACCGCGTGACTGTCGCTACATCTGACGGCGCTGTGCAGCTTATAATCATGAGCCACGGCGCGGTGCGGATGTCCCCCGAAAATTTGCGGGAGGAAATCGACCGCGTGAATGAGGAGATAATGAGCAGACAGTAGGGGACGGCGTCCCCGACGTCCCGAAATTACAATCGCAACCATATATGAACCGTAGGGGCGGGGTTATCCCGCCCGCATTGCACCGTAGGGTCGGGGATGGAACCCCGACCCTACGGTGCAATGCGGCATTGTAGGGTGCGGCCTCCATGCCGCACCGCAAAATACTCGAAAT
>WRLS01000071.1 GCA_009776345.1 Oscillospiraceae bacterium
CAACCGCCGGACACAGCCGTAACCAACCGGCTGGAAAGCCGGGAGGACTTCCGTTTACACGCATGAGGTAACGGATCAGAGAGTTAGGAGCATGGCAGATAGCTTTCAAAGCTATTTGCCATGCTCTTTTGCGTGTTCGTAGAACACGCCGTCCCCTTTTTTGCTTTGAAAGCGGAGAGGGGTTTTTATGTTTATCAGCAATCATATATGGCCCCGGCGCTTCTGGCCAACTTGGCCAGAAGCAGGCGGCATACCGCGCTGCCGTTCCCCGCCGCGCCCCATTCGATTTTAGCAATCCCCAAAAAAATCGAATGGAGGCCACAACATGGCTATTATCAATCTGCGGGATTTTTACTACTGGTACACACAGGATGAATTTGTGCAGGTGTCCGATGAAATGGCGGCGGAGCTTTTCGCGGGGAAAAATTCCGACAAGGCCCACGCCCGGCGTATGAGGCGAAACGATGTATTGTCTTTAGATGCTGGGGATGGAATAGAAGCGTCTGCCCAAGTCTATTCCACTGACAACCCGGAGGCTATTTTTGACAAGATGGATCAGCATTGCCGGTTGTGCTGTGCGCTTAATTCCCTGCCGGAAATACAGGGCAGACGGATAGAAGCACATTATATTCTCGGTAAAAGCCAAGCGGGGATCGTCGAAGCCGAGGGCGTTACAAAGGGTTCCGTTAGCATTTCCATAACTAGAGGGTTAGCGGCTATGAAAGTTTTTTTAGAAAATTATGATTCGCAGTCAAACTTTTGCCCTCAAAGTGACCTGATTAGTGAGGGATAGTTTTTCCCTCAAAAAAACCGGGTGAGGGATAGCCGGGGCCGGAGTGGTTGCTGTCACACGACAGGCCCGGTCGAACAGGCGCATATCCCTCCGGTTAGGCGAAGGGGCGGCGCAAAGCTATTCATAGTTTGAGCGTTGCCCATCGCCTACCCCCGGAAGTAAAAAACAACGGCGGCATATCCCGCCGTCATCGACAAGGAGGCTTTTGAAAAATGGACGTTATGGTTCGTGAGCCGTTGTCACAGGCGGCTTGCATGGGCTACATGATTATGGCGCTGGAAAATCTCGATTACAGGGACGAAAAAATCTGGCAGGTTATTGCCGAAATGAAAGAGCTTTTCGATTGGGTTTCCACCCCGGAAGCCGAGGAGCATTACCGCGAAGGCCCTTATTAAACCGCCCCCGCTTCTGGCCAAGTTGGCCAGAGGTGGGGAAACAAAAACAAACGACTATTATATATCTTGGGAGGGCGTCCGAAAATGCAAACACAAGTAAAATATCAAACCGAAACAAGGGTTGTTTCCTTTGGGGATAGGCAAATCAGGATCAACAGCCATACGCCCATACTTCCCCCGAAAGAGCGGGAACGCCGTAAGCGCGAAGCCGAGCAGCGACTTTTTGATGTGTTCAGCAAGTACGCAAATATTCCGAATTGAATCGGCATCCTTGTTATCGGGGGCCATCCGAGGTATACTATATATGTAGGTTGGCTCCCTGTTTCGATAAAGAAAGGGAGCTAAATATGAACATCAGAATGGATGCGGTTTACGCAAGGCAATCGGTTGACAAGCAGGACAGCATCAGCATTGAAAGCCAGATTGAGTTTTGCAAATACGAATTGAAAGGCGGTAATTGCAAAGAATACACGGACAAAGGCTATTCCGGCAAGAACACCGACCGCCCCCGTTTCCAACAGCTTGTAAGGGATATAGAGCAGGGTTTAATCAAAAAGGTTGTTGTTTACAAGCTCGACCGCATAAGCCGCTCGATTATCGACTTCGCAAGCATGATGGAACTGTTCACACGGTACAATGTAGAGTTTGTTTCCTCGACTGAAAAGTTTGACACTTCAACCCCGATGGGCCGGGCCATGCTGAATATCTGTATTGTATTCGCGCAGCTTGAGCGGGAAACAATCCAGAAGCGGGTAACGGATGCTTACTATTCCCGGTGTCAAAAAGGCTTCAAGATGGGCGGGGTAACGCCATACGGTTTCAAGCTGGAGCCGGTTGTCATGGAAGGCATTAACACAAAAATGCTGGTGGCCGAGCCGGAAAAGGCGGCGCAAATTAAACTGGCATTTGAGATGTACGCCGAGCCGCAGACCTCTTTGGGGGATATTGTCCGTCATTTCGTCGAACAGGGTATTAAATTTGACGGCAAGGAGATACAGCGGCCATCATTATCCTATCTGTTGAAAAACCCGGTTTACGCAAAGGCCGACCTCGACATTTACGAGTTTTTCAAAACACAGGGCGCGGAAATCGTGAACGACGCCGCCGACTTCACGGGGACAAACGGCTGTTATCTCTATCAGGGCCGGGGCGTGGCAACAAACAAAAGGTGGAGCCTGCAAGATCAAATCTTTGTCGTTGCGCCGCATGAGGGGCTGGTATCTTCGGATGTATGGCTTGCTTGCCGCAGAAAGCTGATGAATAATACCGATTTTGGCGGTACGCACAAAGCGAAAAATACATGGCTTGCGGGTAAAATCAAATGCGGGGTTTACGGCGCGGCGCTTATGTATGTTAAGCGCGATAAGTACAATGCTTATTTCCGTTGCCGCAGACGTGCGGAAACTAAAACCTGTGAGGGCGGCGGGAAAATCCGGGTGGACGAGGTTGAGGCTTTCGTATACGACGATATGTGCCGGAAGATGACGGATTTTCAATCGCTGACCGATAGCAAATGTAAAAAGGCCAACCCGAAACTAACAGCGCTGAATGTTGAGCTTGCACAGGTGGAAACGGAGATAGAAAAACTGATTGATACGCTCATGGGCGCAAACCCTATCTTATTATCCTACGCGAATAGCAAGATTGAAGAACTGGACACAAAAAAACAATCGCTGGCAAAAGCGATTGCCGATATGAGCGCCGGGGCTGTTTCCCCGGAACAAATCAAACGCATATCCGGGCATCTCAATGATTGGGATAATATCAGTTTTGAGGACAGGCGAAATGTATTAGATGCAATGGCTATTGCTATAAAGGCTACAAGCGATGTCATTGATATTATCTATAAATTCTAGTATGTTTCTCTTATCAGCCCATTATGTATCTTGTTGTACATCCGAAAGAGTGGCTACGTGCATTTCACCACATCGCTCAGCGGGAATATCGTGATAAGTGACGGGCCTTTGGCACGCAAATAGCCAGCAAGCTGAAAAAACGCAAGGACGCAAGCCCAATGGGCTTGCGTCCTTGTTTTACACTGCGCGCCCGAAAGATTGAATATGTCCGGCAAATATGGTATTATATAGTTATCAAAACTATCTGCATATTGGTGGGAAAAAATGGATAAATTCCGGCTCGTATCCGATTATAAGCCCGCGGGCGACCAGCCCAAGGCAATCAGCCGGCTAGTGGACGGCTTGAACGCGGGGATGCGCGAGCAGGCGCTTCTAGGCGTCACAGGCTCGGGCAAGACCTTCACAATGGCGAATGTCATCGCGCAGGTCAACCGGCCTACGCTTATACTCGCGCACAACAAAACACTCGCCGCGCAATTATGCAGCGAGTTTAAAGAATTCTTCCCGGATAACGCGGTGGAGTATTTCGTAAGCTACTACGATTATTACCAGCCCGAGGCATATATCGCGCACACGGATACCTACATCGCAAAGGATTCAAGCATCAATGATGAGATCGAAAAGCTTCGGCACTCCGCCACTTCCTCACTATCGGAGCGCAGGGATGTAATAATTGTAGCGAGCGTGTCGTGCATTTATACGCTCGGCGACCCAATCGACTACCGCGAAATGATCCTTTCCTTCCGCAAAGGGGTGGAAATGGGGCGCGATTACGCGGTAAAAAAGCTGGTTGAAATGCAGTATGAGCGCAACGATGTCAACTTTGTGCGCAATAAGTTCCGTGTGCGGGGCGATGTGCTGGAGGTTTACCCGGCTTATTTCCACGACACCGCGATACGTGTGGAATTTTTCGGGGATGAGATTGACCGCATAACCGAAATCAACACGCTTACCGGGGAGGTCAGGGCTGTACTTGCCCACGCGGCGGTTTATCCCGCGTCGCATTATATCGTGCCGCATGAGCGGATCATGGACGGCATTGAAAAAATACGCGATGAAATGGAACAGCGCGTTAAGTGGTTCAAGGAAAACGACAAGCTCGTCGAGGCACAGCGCGTCTATGAGCGCACCTGCTACGATATGGAGATGCTGCAGGAGCTTGGCTACTGCTCCGGCATTGAGAATTATTCCCGCGTTCTGACCGGGCGCGAGCCGGGATGCACGCCGTTCACGCTGTTTGATTACTTCCCCGAGGATTTCCTCTTTTTCGTGGATGAATCCCACGTAACTTTGCCGCAGGTACGCGGGATGTACGGCGGGGATCGCTCGCGCAAAGAAAACCTGGTACAGTACGGATTCAGGCTGCCGTCGGCTTTTGACAACCGCCCGCTGAATTTTGACGAGTTCTATACAAAAATCAACCAAGTTGTTTTTGTCAGCGCCACACCCGGTCCGCTGGAGCGCGAGCGCTCTGTTCAAGTTGTCGAGCAGATCATACGCCCGACCGGGCTTGTTGACCCGGAAATTGACGTGCGCCCAATAGAAGGCCAGATCGACGATGTTGTTTCCGAAATAAACCTGCGCACCGAAATCGGCGAGCGCGTGCTGATCACAACGCTTACAAAAAAAATGGCGGAGGATCTAAGCGCGTACCTCGAAAGGCTCGGCATCAAGTGTAAGTATATGCACCACGATATTGATACAATAGAGCGCATGGAGATCATCCGCGATTTGCGGCTGGGCGAGTTTGACGTGCTTGTCGGGATCAACCTGCTGCGCGAGGGGCTGGACATACCGGAGGTTTCGCTCGTCGCAATCTTCGACGCGGACAAAGAGGGCTTCCTGCGCCATGAAAGCGCGCTGATCCAAACCATAGGCCGCGCCGCGAGAAACGATAAAGGCAAGGTGATCATGTACGCGGACCATGTCACGGATTCCATGGAGCGCGCTATCTCCGAAACCTACCGCCGCCGCGGCATACAGCTTGCCTTCAACGAGGAGCATGGAATCACACCCGCGACAATCAAAAAAGAGGTCCGCGAGGTTATGCAGATTTCATCCAAAGAAGGCACCGAGAAAAAAACCAAGCGGAATATCCAAATGGGCCCACGGGAAAAAACCGAGCTTATCCGCCAGCTGACTGCGGAGATGAAAAACGCCGCAAAGCTGCTTGAGTTTGAACACGCGGCATATCTAAGGGATAAAATCGAGCGGCTTAAAACAGGGCAGCCGGCGTGATGTTCGTTCTCATTAAAGCGCGAGAATAACCCCTGCCACTTTTATCGGGGTACCCTTGTGATCCCTAAGCGTGCTTGCGATGGCGCGGAAGCGGCGGTAATCCCCGTTTTTCAGCATTAGGCGGTATTCGATGTCGTATGGTGTTTCCCCGGTGCGGTCTGAAATATGCGCCGAAAGGGCATCCAGCGCGCGTTTTTTGTCCTCCGGGTGAAGGCGGCTGATCCAGCTTTGCAGTTCGTCCGTGAAGTCCCTTTCATCAAAGAAGCCCAGCGTATGGCGGAATGCCTGTGACCATACGGTTTTATTATTTGGTGCGGCAGGGTCATCGGCCATGATTTCCATTTCCCACAACGCGGCTTCCAGCGCGTCATTCAGGAGCTTATATTTCATCACTTCATATTCACACGCGCGAAGCTGACCGAGCATACGCATTTGGTTTTGGACCCGGAATTTAACGCTGATAGGGGAGTAGGGCTTTGTGATATAATCCGCCGCGCCCAATATCAGGCCCTTTTCCTCGTCGTCGGCATCGCTTTTCCCCGTGGTAAAAATTACCGGTATATCCCGCGCCTTTGCCGAACCCTTCAGCGCGGCGATGACGGCGTACCCGTTCGCCTTCGGCATTGATATGTCAAGCAGGATAACTCCCGGCATATGCTTTTCGGCTAAGCTGACGGCCTCCCAGCCGTCCACAGTCGAATAAATTTCGTATTCCGCCCCCAGTATATGCGAGAGGATCAGGATGCTTGATTGGTCGTCGTCTACAATGAGTATGCTGCCGCGCCCGGTAAAGCTACTAGCTTCGCCCATATTTTTTCGTTTCCTTTCTTTTGCTGTATGGTTTAGTATATTCTACATTTGCAAAATATGCAATCTTGTTTCTATTTTCTATTTGACTTTTCCCTGTCCCGGATGTATCATAAGCGTACAGTAAAATATACATATGGAGCCTGTTATATGCTGTCAACCCAAATAGTCCCGCCCGAAGAGAAAAACGGGCTTTTTACCCCGCAAAACAAGCGCTGGGTGTTTTCCCTCATATATTTTTTCGTCTGGGCGGGGTTCGCTACCTTTATGATAGAATTCCTTTTCTACAGCCAAAGGCTGGGGATGACGAATACCCAAATCGGGCTCCTCAGCGCTTCTATGGGCCTGGCGGGCATGGTCATGCAGCCTGTTATGGGGTATGTCTGCGATTACCTGCGCACAACGCGCAAAGTGATCATGGTACTATTGATTTTCGGTGTGCTGTTCAGCCTTATGCTGCCAAGCGCGGGGGCAAGCGGGAGCATACCCGCCGTGATCGCGGTTGTTGCGGGGTACACGGTTTTTATGTGTTCCTTTATGCCTCTGCTGGACAACTGGGTCGCACGGGAATGTATAGGCCAGGAATCTTTTCATTACGGCTCTGTGCGCTGGTGGGGCTCGCTGAGTTTTGCGGCGGCGGCGTATTCTTACGGCAGGCTCTCGATGACGCCCTACTTGCCATTCGCCTATTACGGTAGGGCGTTTTTTCTTACACTCACGCTTTTGTGCATATTCCTGTATAAATATGAAAACATCGCAGTAAAGCAAAAAAAAGGCGGCGGACAAGCCGCGGGGGAAAGCAAGCCGAGTATCAAAGCGCTTTTCTCTGTAAGGGAATACATACTGCTGATGATTTTTATGTTCATGATCAGCCTTGCGTTTACGTCTTCTTCGTCCTTCTTCCCCGCGCTGATGCTGGCGCGCGGCGGCAACAACGCCATGATCGGTATGGCAGGGAGCATAAACGCGCTGATAGAAATACCGTTTTTCCTGTATTCACGCAGGCTTACAAACCGCTTCGGGCCCAGGGGTTCGATGCTTACCGGCATCCTGTTTATGTGCGCAAGGCTGGCGGGCTTTGCTTTCATAGGTTCCCCCGGCGGGATTCTTCTGGCGTATTTTTTGGTTGCGCCGTATGTCGGCCTTTTCCAAAGCGGGTTCATCTACTATGTTTACTCAATTGCACCGCGCGGCAGTGAAACCGTTGCCCAGACTATGATTCAGGCCGCATCCATGGGCTTGGCGGGGATGCTGGGTTCATCCCTTGGCGGGATTGTTATCGACAGCCTCGGTATTGATATCCTGTACCGCTCCGCTTTTATAATCGCGGCGGCGGGGCTGGGGCTGTTTGCTTATACATCGGTTTTGATTAAGAGAAAAGGGGAGAAGGGCTAGATTTATTTTTGTGTATATCCGCTTATACTAATAGCGGGTTATATAAATCATAAAAACAGGAGATGGAAAAACATGATCCAAATTAAAGCAAAGCCGCTTTGCAACGAAAGCTTCCGTAAGTACGGCGTGTTCCAAAATCTGCTTGACAACGAGTCTATGGCGAAAAATTCGGTTATCCCGGCGGGCTTTTTCCCGGATCTGATTCAGCTTAATTTCGGCACGACAACCTTGCCCTCTGTATGCTGCTGCCACATAACAAAGAAGGACAAAAACATAGTAGGCTTCATGGAGGCGCATCAATACACCTGTGAGGGGCTTTTGCCGCTGGATGCCGATGTTATCATTTTTGTCGGGACCTTAGGGCGGGGCGGGTTTTCCGCCGAGAACCTGGAAGCGTTCATCGTGCCCAAGGGGACTTTTGTAAAGCTGAACCCGCTGATCGTCCACGGAAGCCAATACTGCCTGGATACGCAGGAAGCGCATATCCTGTGTATGCTGCCGGAGCGCACATACAAAAACGACATGATCGCGCACTTGGTTGAACGTGACGAGGATAAGGCGGAGATTGTTGTGTAACTAAATTTAAAACAGGCGCGGAGGGGTTTTCTCCTCCGCGCTTATAGCAATTCCAGTTGTCTTTTACTGGAATTGCTATATCTGCCATGTTTGGCGGTTGCCGCTTTAGCGGCGAGCCAAACGGCATTTTAAATAAGTTTATAGCAGTTACGCTTTACGAATGTAAAGTGTAACTGCTATACTCAGGTGGATATTATGGACAAAGTGACCGAACAAATCCTACGTCGTCGTATGCACGGGCTGTACCTATCGCGTAAATGCGATGATATAGTCGAGCTTTCGCGCGAGCTTCTCGGGCTGCATTGCTGGTTCCACCGCAATGTCGCTTTTTCCGCGTTGATACGCGGCGCGCAGCTGGCAGGGTGGAAGAAGGCGCTTACAAAAACATGGGTTCACCACGCCTTGCACGGTGTAGCCCCCGATGACCTGCCGACGCTGCTCGCGCTCAATTCCGGCGGGTGGCGCTGGGGGGAAGAGTACAAAGAGATAGCCGACAAGGCCATAAACCTTATGGAGGACGGTGTGTATTCCCGTGCTGAAATGCGCCTTATTTTTGCGGAGGAATATGACAGGCAAATAATCGAAAGGGCGCTTTCCCCGTGGGGCGGTGTTTTCTGCGAATTGGCAAGGCTTGGCAAGGTCGCTTTCCGTGATATGACCAGCCGCGATTTTGATTTAATTGATGCCGAACCGATGCAAACATTTGAGGAAGTGTTGCCCGGACTGTTCCGGCGGTTTATTGCGGCTTACGGTCCCGCGACGCTCACAGACGCGGCATGGTTTTTCGGATTGCAAAAAGAGAGGAAGAGAGAGCTGTTCGCGCTGGATCTGGACGAATATTCGAGGTTTGACTACAACAAAAACGTCTATTACTATATTGACGATAACGCGGATATGGGCGGGATCCCCGAGCTTACGCTGCTGTCGGGCTTTGACCCTCTTATCGTTTCGTACACGGATAGGGGCGCGGTACTGCCGCCTGAATATAAAAAAGCGGTTATTATGAAATCCGGCATATGCCTTCCGACCGTCGCTGTAAACGGGCAAGTGGCGGGGCTGTGGAATATTAAGAAAGGCGAACCGATTGTAGAATTTTTCACTGCACAACCGAGGCGCATTAAAGATAATGCGTTTTATTTGGCTGACAGTATTTGCCTGCAAACACGGCATCAAATATATAGTGAGTTAAATTGAAAACGCTATAGCGTTTCGGGTCAGCGGGCAAAGCCCGCTGGCACGCATAGCGTGCAACTCACTATTTAGCAAGGTTAAGCCGCCTTTGGCGGCACGCGGCATTCGCCGCGAATTAAAAATACTGTAGTATTTTTAATTTAACCAGCTATAGTATTTTCTTTTATTCTGTCACACTGTAACTTGTAATTTCATGCAGACAATGGTAATATGGATACATATACTAAAAATAACGGAGGTATCCCGATGATCTATGAGCATCTGCTGCAAAAAACTACAGGCAATGTACGCGCAGGGCTGATCGGCTGCGGCGATTTCGGCTCCACCATCGTCACACAGGGCAGCACGGTCCCGCGCCTTGAGCTTCGCGTTATCGCGGAGCTTGACACACAGCGCGCGAAACAGGCGTACATAGACGCGGGGGTGCAGGAGGATAAAATCTCGCTTTGCGGTACGCTTTCACAAGCAAAAGAAGATTACTCCGCAGGTAAATATATAATCGTAGAAGACGCGCTGCTTTTAATGGAAATGCCGCTCGATGTAATCGTCTGCTGTACGCGCTCGCCCGAATGGGGCGCAAGATACGCAAAAGCCGCGATTGGATCAGGCAAGCACGTGGTTATGGTGGACAAAGAGGCAGACAGCGTGGCGGGGCCTATTTTAAAACACATGGCGGATAAAAACAATGTCGTCTACACAACCGACGACGGGGACGAGCCGGGGCTTCTGATGGGGATGGTCGGCTGGGCGCGGAGCATGGGCATGGAGGTGCTGGCGGGCGGCAACGCGCATGACGCGATGTTTGACCCGCAGGAGAAGACAATCCGCACCAGGGGAAAAACGATTTCCCTCACAGACGCGCAAATGCGCCTGATGGAGCGTGTAACCCCGAACAACCTCAGCGAGGTAATCGAAGCCCGCCGTGAATTGACGCGGTCTTTTTGCATAGACGAGGAATGCGGCGACCCGTACTGCCATATGGCTGTCGCGGCGAATGGAACAGGGCTTCTGCCCGACCGCCCCAACCCCTTGCATCCGCTTGTATACTGGGATGAGCTGCCGAGCGTGCTTGTCCCGCGTGAGATGGGCGGAATCCACGACAACGTGCGGTGCGCGGTGGATATCCCCACAATCATCCGCAAAAAAGGCGAGGCGCCCCACCGGGGGGGGGGCGCCGTCG
>WRLS01000072.1 GCA_009776345.1 Oscillospiraceae bacterium
AGGGGGCGAGCGGGGGCAGCGGCCCCCAGCCCCCTAAGTGCGCTTTGGTTACTTTGCCGCGCTGCAAAGTAACAGCCCCCGCGGCTTGAGCGGTGAAAAATAACTGAAGATAAAATCGTGTTATAAACCACCCGCGCTTCGCGCCGCCCCAGCCCCCTGAGCCGCGTTTTTCTTTGTTACTTTCTTTTTGGCGGCGCAAAAAGAAAGTAATTAGTTGCGGTTGTTTTGTTATGGACAATTTTCACGGGCGTCTGTTAAATTCCCGCGGATTGTGATATAATGCCTGCAGAAACATTTTTAACGGAGGCAGACGCAGTGAACAGGACCGAGCATCTTTTAACCTGCTTAATTGAAGAATGTGCGGAAATACAAAAAGCGGCGGCAAAAGCACTGAGGTTTGGATTGGATGACCACGCCCCCGGCGATACCGCAACAAACGCGGAGGACATAGCGGATGAACTGCTTGACTTGGCCGCTGTGATGGAAATGCTGGAGCAGGAGGGCATCATCCCGAAGCCCGGGGCAGGAAAGTCAACACAGCGAAAAAAAGACAAGGTAGAGAAATACATCAAATACGCCCGGGGAAGAGGGACTGTATCGGATGAACAACCGTGCCGCAGACCGGATGTTTAAAAAGGCCGAAGCCGCCTTGGTAAAAAGCTTCTTTTCCCCCCGCGGCGTATTCTGCCTGCGCAATGTGACCGTGATGGGGCTGATGATCGGCTTTACCGCCATACTAAGCCGGTTTGGGACAATCTATATCACACCTACTTTCCGCATAACCTTCGCCTATTTGCCGGGGGCGGCGGTTGCGATGCTTTTCGGGCCGTGGGCGGCTTTGGTTTTTGGCTTTGCATCTGACTTTGTCGGCTATATCACAAACCCGGTCGGCGCGTACTTTCCGGGGTTTGCCATAAGTGATATGGTGCATTACTTTATTTACGCGTGTTTTTTCTATAAAAGGCCGTATAAGTTTTTACCTGTTTTAATAAAGGCGGTTGCGGCCAGGCTTTTATTTGTCGCGGTTATTGTGATGGGGCTGAATTATTTTTGGATGAGCATCCTTACCGGCGCGGTGGCGGGCAGTTATTTTACAGGGGCAAGGCTTATAAGCAACTTGGCGCTGCTGCCTGTCCACGCACTGCTGATCGCGTATACCTGCAAGCTGCTCGAAAGGGTAAAGCCGTATATTTTTTCTCATTGGAGGGGCAAGGCATGAAATACATCAGCACAAGGGACAGCACACAAAGCGTAAGCTCGGCACAGGCAATTGTCCGCGGGATAAGCAGGGAGTCGGGATTATTTGTACCGGAAACCCTGCCGCGCCTTTCGGGGCGGGATTTTGCGGGGCTTCTTGCCGATGATTATATCGGCCGCGCGGGAAAAATCCTGTCGCGCTTCCTGACAGATTTTACGGACGGTGAGATAAAAAGCTGTGTCAACGCCGCATATGGCTCGGGAAAATTCCCGCAGGGGAACCCCGTGCCTATCGTAAAGCTCGCGGGCGGTGTACGGATGCTGGAGCTTTGGCATGGACCCACCTGCGCGTTTAAGGACATGGCGTTACAGCTTTTGCCGCGCCTGCTCACCGTTTCTATGGGCAAGGAAGCCCCCGGCAAGGAGATTGTCATACTTGTCGCGACATCCGGCGATACCGGGAAAGCCGCGCTTGAGGGCTTTGCCGATGTGCCGGGCACGAGGATTTTGGTCTTTTACCCGCAGGACGGCGTGAGCAATGTGCAAAAGCTGCAAATGACCACGCAGGACGGCGCGAATGTATCTGTCATGGGTGTGCGCGGAAATTTTGACGATGCGCAAACCGGTGTAAAGCAAATATTCACCGACCCCATATTAAACGCAAGGCTCGCGGAAAAGGGGCTTATGTTCTCCAGCGCGAACTCCATAAATTGGGGCAGGCTTGTCCCGCAGATCGTGTATTATATCAGCGCGTATCTCGACCTTGTAAAAATGGGCGATATTGCAATGGGCGATAAAATAAATATTTGCGTGCCTACAGGCAATTTCGGGAATATTCTGGCGGCGTATTACGCGCGGGAAATGGGCGTGCCTGTCGGGATGCTGATCTGCGCGTCCAACGAAAACAAAGTGCTTGCCGATTTTATCCGCACCGGCATATATGACCGCAGGCGCGAGCTTGTTTTGACCACATCGCCTTCGATGGATATTTTGATCTCCAGCAATTTGGAGCGCCTGCTGTTCAGCCTTTGCGAAGGCGACAGCGATGCGGTTTCCGCAATGATGTCTGATCTGGCGGGAAGCGGCGTTTATACAATCCCCGCGAAGGCAAAAGAAAAGCTCGGCGAATTGTTTTGGGGCGGATTTTGCACAGAAGCTGAAGTTATGGACACAATCAAAGAAACCTTCGAGGGGCAAAATTATCTTGCCGACACGCACACGGCGGTCGCGCTCCGGGTCCACGGGCAGTATGTGCGGGAAACCGGCGACACCACCGCCGCGCTGATCGCGTCCACGGCGGACCCGTTTAAATTTGCGCCGAGCATACTCACCGCGCTTACGGGGAAAGCAAGCGAAGAAAGCGAGTTCGGGCAGATCGCGGCGCTCGAAAAAATAGCAAAGCGCAAAGCGCCTATACAGATCGGCGCGCTGAAAAACAAACCCGAGCGATTTACCGGGGTTGTTGATAAGCATGAGATGGCGCGCGCTTTGCGCAGGTTTTAGGTTTGAGGATTGAGGTTTTAGGGTGGGCGGGGGTTTGTCCCTACAAACCACCCCGGCACTTCGTGCCACCCCTCCAAAGGAGGGGAATTTCACCCTGTTTTTTTCTATTCCCCTCCTTGGAGGGGTGGACGGCGCAGCCGGACGGGGTGGTTCGCAATTTACCGCAACGTTATATTCAATGCATTTTTTCGCCCCCTTCGTGTGCGAAGGGGGTAGGGGGGTTGCCCGCGTGAAAACTTGACAAAATTCGCGGGGATTTGCTATAATATTCCAAGCAGGGGCAGTCTAAGGCGGTTGGCGATCAATCCGAAGGGAGAGGTTGCCATGAGTAAGTATGAAACCTTAGTGATTATACTAATGTTTGCATCGACGCTCGCAGCTTTTTTGAACATAAAAAAGTAACCGCCCAAGTCTTGGCAAACTAGCGGTTACTTTTTTTGAACGATAAAAAATTTAGCTCTAGCCAGCCGTCTTGCGGCTGTCCCTGCTTCTATTGTAACTTAGCCCCGCGGAATTGTCAACACTATTTTTTCATGTTGACAAAATTCGCGGGGATTTGCTATAATATTCCAAGCAGGGACAGCCTAAGGCGGTTGGCGATCACTTCTTGAAAGGAGTGGTGCCATGAGTACATATGAGACCATTGTCATCGCTTTGATGATAATCTCGATACTCGTCACTTATTTCTGTAACAGATCGTAACAG
Source organism: Oscillospiraceae bacterium (assembly GCA_009776345.1). Classification (GTDB taxonomy): domain Bacteria; phylum Bacillota; class Clostridia; order Oscillospirales; family Ruminococcaceae; genus WRAV01. Next base: position 3,406 of record WRLS01000072.1, read on the forward strand.
AAAAAGTAACCGCCCAAGTTTTGGTGACCTAGCGGTTACTTTTTCTTTTTAGTAATTCCTAGCCAACCGTCTTGCGGCTGTCCCTGCTTCTATTATAACTCAGCCCCGCGGAAATGTCAACAACAATTTTGCGTTGACAAAATTCGCGGGGTTTTGCCTTCGGCAGGTTTTAGGATTTAGGTTTAGGGTAGGGTCGGGGTTCCATCCCCGACCGCGAACAATCAATTCGATTTTGACGGTCGGGCATGGAAGCCCGACCCTACATCCCTTCCTAAATCCTGCGCGGCTGCGCCGCGCTATTTCCACACTATATAAACATATGTAACCCCGCTGTCGTTGAGCTTGAGCGTATGGCCGTTCGGGCGCGCGTTGGCGTGGTGGGAAACCGTAAGCCCCGAAGCATCCGTGCTTATGCCTTCACAACAGCCTTGCTGGCTGAAATACCCCGAGTTTATATTGCAATTCACCGTGTCCATATGCACCCTTACAACAGACGCCCCGGCGGCGAACAAAATCCCAAAGCGCGGGGCAAACCCAAGCTCGATTCTGCGGGATGCCGCGTTGTCGCCCTGATATGTGCCGATTGTAAAGCCGCTGCCCCAGGATGCCTTTTCCTCCGGCGTTACATGGGCGCCGATGTTTCCCGTATGCCCGGTAAGCAAAGTATCCAGCGCGCTCACACGGGAGTCCATCTCGATAGCCGCGTCGTCGAGCTTTTGGTTGTCGCTGTTGAAATCGTCCTTCTTTGGTTTATCCATCCCGAGCCACTTGTTTAGATTAAGCGCGGGGGTTTTGGTACTGCTTGGCATGATGATGCCCCCTTTTTTTATTTATGCGAAAATAGTATGCCCTTCAATGTCAAATTCGTCCCAGATAAAATCAAGGCCGTCCCAATTGTCCCAGGTAATATCCGCCCCATCAAGCATATCCCAGGTAAGGCTGCCTGTGTCAAACTCCCAGTCGAGATGCGCGGGCAGCATTTCCGAAAGCCTTGCGCGCAGGGCATCCATGCCATCGAATGTGTCGAGGAATACATTGCTGCGCACGGAAATGCTTTCGGTCTGCGGGCTTTCGATTATATCGGCGTCAATCCCCGCCGCCTTCATTGAGCGCACCATCCCGCCGCGCGTAAAATCACGCGGGGCGACTGCCAGCCTGTACAGCACCATGTCCCTGCGCGGGACGGGCGGCAGCGCGTCGCGCCCGCCCAGCCCGACCATCCGTTCATGCTCCGCCAGCCCTGCCCCGAGCGAGGTCTGCACAAAAGCCCTGCCGCGGATATCCTCCAGCAGTTTTTCTATAACCGAGAACGCCGCGTTGTATGCCGCAAGCTCATGGTCGATCAGGCTGTTTTGGTTAAGCCGGTACAGCCCGGTTTCCTCCATAGAGCCGTACATCCCCGCGATTGCGGTTGTTTCCATATCGCGCCCCCCTTTAAGCTTCCATCCGCGAGATTGTGATATCCCCCGGGCGGATCACTTCCGTGCCTGCCGGGGTTATGTCCGAAGCAAGCCCTGTGATGCGGTAATTGCGCACGCCCTCCGCCATAAGCAGCGTGTTGCCAAGCCTTGCGAGGAGCAGCGGTTCGCCCACACGCAGGCCGGATACATAGGCGAGCGCGGCTTCCAGCGCGTTTTCCTCCACAGATTCATAGGGATGGTCCGGCGCGGGGTCGATTTGCAGCCCGAAGCCCCTGTACACAACCGAAGCGGCGTATACGCTTACATCCACGTTTACTTCTTTTTTCTCCGCGAAATCAGCCTCCAGCGCGGCGATTGCGCTTTCGGGGGATGCCGCCGCCACAACTACATCCACCGTGCCGCGCCCGCGTCTTCGCGGGATAACATTCACGCTTTCCACGCCCTCCATGCTCATGGCAAGGTCGTAGTAGAACGCGCGGTTCGTGGTGTTGGAAATGTTCCTGTAGCTTTCCAAAAGCCTTTCGCGCAGTTCACGGTCGCTTTCGCCGTCCGCGCCGCCGGAAAAGGGCAGCGGGTTTTCCACATGGGATATCCCCACCGCGCCCGCAACAGGGACGCATACGCTCCCTGCCGCCGCGTTGCCTATCGCCCCCGCAGTCATGCATTTTGCGGGGACATCCGCGAAAAGCTCCCCGGCGCGCAGGATGCCCTCCTGCGTGGTTTCAAAGCGCAGGCCGGGGGATTGGCGTGTCGCGCAGATAACCCCCGCGGGGATTGGGATATCGTGGGCGGGCGCGATTTCCCGCCTGAAGCGCAGCATCCCGTCCGCCGCAACCGGCGGCTTGCGCGTGATGCCCCTGGTCTGCGCGTGAAGGCCGAGGTATTCCCCTGTGCTTGTCTGAGGGAAAACCTGGCTTTCAAGCTCCTCGGCGCGTTCATAGAGAAGCGCCGCCTGCTGCGCCAAAACCTTCAGGCGTATGCCGATGTCGGACGCGCTGTCGGCATCAAAGCCCGTAAGCTCCAAATAGCGGGAGCGCATTGCTTGCAGTATCTGATCGTAAGTTATTTTAATCACCGCCTAAAATTTTATTTATGGTACGAGTTTCGCAGTTGGAGTAGGGGACGTACACCAGGCGTCCCGCAATTCCCCTCCTTGGAGGGGTGGCTGGCGGCGCGAAGCGCCGCAGGTTTTAGGATATAGGTTTTAGGTTTTAGGAAAAGGACGTTGCATAATTTTCTTCCCTTCCTATATCCTCAATCCTAAAACCTAAATCCTGCCGAAGGCCGCCGGGGTGGTTTTTAACACGATTTCATCTTCGGTTATTTTTCACCGCTCATGCCGCGGGGGCTGTTACTTTGCAACGCGGCAAAGTAACCAAAGCGCGCCGGGGAGACCCCGAACCCCCATTTCGACAAACCGCATAGCCTTGTGCCTTTCATCGCGCACGTCGTATGCTTTGTCCTATAATCCGCCCAATCGCTCAGCCGAGCCGAGCTCCAGGTCTCGAACGCGGAAAAAGGTATTAGGAAAAAGAAATATTTGAAGACTTTTTCCGCTGTTATTACGTGCGCGGGCGCTTCCGGGCGTCGCTCCTTACTTTAGCTCTGTACTTGCTTGCCTTTGTAGCTTATTCCCCTCCTTGGAGGGGTGGCAGGCGTAGCCTGACGGGGTGGTTCTTTATAGGAATATAACTTCTTGCTTCTTCCCTTACTAATTCCTATTTTCTAACTACTATATTTGGGAGGTTCTTATGCAGATATTTTCATACTATACCGAAAAAAAACCCGCCTACGCCGTGGAACCCGCGGCATTGCTGGCCGACCTGCATGTGACGGCGGGGATAAAAAGCGTTACGGGCTTAAGGCTTGTAAACCGTTATTTCATCGAAGGGCTTACAAAAGAGCAGTTCGATGCCGTAAAGGCGGCGGTTTTTTCCGACCCCGTGACAGAAAATACTTGGGATGCCCTGCCGGATTTCGGGGGCGCGCGTGTTTTCGCCGCGGAGCTTTTGCCTGTGCAGTTCGACCAAACCGCGGACCTCTGCGCGCAGTGCATCGCGCTCATGACAGGCGGCGCGCGCCCGCAAGTGCGCTGTACACGCCCGGTAGTCCGCCGTGCGCAGGTTTACGCGCTTGAGGGCGATATTTCCGATGATGATTTTGCCGCTGTGAAAGCATGGGTTATAAATACCGCCGATAGCCGCGAAACCCCGCTTGAAGTACCCGACACGCTTGCCTTTGAATACACGGAAGCGGATGATGTCGGGCTGCTTGACGGGTTCACAGAACTCGATGAGGCGGGCTTGAAGGCGGAGCTTTCGCGGCTCGGGCTTGCGATGGACCTCGCCGACCTGGCTTTCTGCCGCGATTATTTCCGTGACGGGGAAAAACGCGACCCCACCGTAACAGAAATCAGGATGATAGACACCTACTGGTCCGACCACTGCCGCCACACCACTTTCCTCACAGAGCTTGACAATATCGAAATCGCGGACGGCGAAATCAAAGACAGCTATAAACGCTATTTGGATTTGCGCGCAGAGCTTAACAGGGGGGACAGACCCGTTACCTTAATGGATATGGCTACAATCGGCGCGCGCGTACTAAAGGCACGCGGGGTCCTCACCGATTTAGAGGAGTCGGAGGAGGTCAACGCCTGCTCCGTAAAAATCAAGGCCGTAGTGGACGGTAAGGAGCAGGATTGGCTGCTCATGTTCAAAAACGAAACCCACAACCACCCCACGGAAATTGAACCGTTCGGCGGCGCGGCGACCTGTCTGGGCGGCGGGATACGCGACCCGCTTTCCGGGCGCGGGTATGTTTACCAGGCAATGCGCATTACAGGCGCGGGCGACCCGCGCGTCACGGCGGCGGATACACTCCCCGGAAAGCTCCCCCAGCGCAAAATCTGCACTACGGCCGCCGCGGGCTACAGCAGCTACGGCAACCAAGTAGGCGCGGCTTCCGGCTTGGTGCATGAAATTTATCATCCCGGCTACACCGCCAAACGCATGGAGCTTGGCGCGCTAGTCGCCGCCGCCCCCGCGGAAAATGTCACGCGCGGAAAACCCGTCCCGGGGGATGTCGTGATATTGCTCGGCGGCAAAACCGGCAGGGACGGCTGCGGCGGTGCTACAGGCTCGTCGAAGTCCCACACAGCGGAATTTTTGGAGGACGGCGGCCCGAAGGGCAACGCCCCGGAGGAGCGCAAGATCATCCGCCTTTTCCGCGACCCGAAAGCGTCAAAGCTTATAAAACGCTGCAACGATTTCGGCGCGGGCGGCGTGAGCGTTGCAATCGGGGAGCTTGCGGACGGCTTAGATATTGACCTGGACAAGGTCCCCGCGAAATACGGCGGCCTGGACGGCACGGAGCTTGCCATAAGCGAAAGCCAGGAGCGCATGGCGGTAGTCGTCGCCACCGATGACGCCGAAAAATTCATAGGGCTTGCCGATGCCGAAAACCTCGACGCTGTAGTTGTCGCCGCCGTGAAGGCCGACCCGCGTGTGACAATTAAATGGCGGGGCAAAACAATTGTAAGCCTGGCGCGTTCATTTTTAAGCTCCAACGGCGCGGCAAAGCACACATCGGTGAAGATATCATCCCCGGATACAAGCACCGTATCCTGCCCCGAACCGGACGCCGAAGCTTTGACGGAGTTAATGGGAGATTTGCAGTTTTGCTCACAAAAAGGCCTGATAGAGCGCTTTGATTACAGCGCGGGGGCGGGGACGATGCTCGCGCCTTTGGGCGGCAAATATCAGCTTACGCCGTCGCAGGTTATGGCGGCGCGTTTACCCGCGCGCGGTAAAGTTTCCTCCACCTGCTCGCTGATGTCATGGGGCTTCGACCCTTTCATCTCGGAGAAAAGCCCGTATCACGGCGCGAGGAATGCGGTTATCCACAGCATAGCGAAAATCATTGCGGCGGGCGGGAGCCGCGCCAAATGTTGGCTCACCTTCCAGGAATATTTCGAGCGCCTTAGGGACGAGCCTACGCGCTGGGGCAAACCCGCCGCCGCTTTGCTGGGCGCGCTGGACGCTCAGATCGGGCTGAACTGCGGCGCGGTCGGCGGCAAAGATTCCATGTCCGGCAGTTTTGAGGATATAGATGTGCCGCCTACTTTGGTTTCCTTCGCGGTCTCGGCGGCGGACGCGGAAAATATTGTTTCCACTCATTTTAAACAAGCGGGGAGCAGGGTGTATCTTCTCCGCCCCGGCTTTACCGCGTTCGGCAAAGCAGATTTCGATGAACTGCGCGGTTTGTTTGATAAAGCAGAAAAGCTTATCGCCGACGGAAAAGTGAAATCCGCGTGGGCAATAGGGCAGGGCGGCACGGCGGAAGCTGTGCTGAAAATGTGCTTTGGCAACCGTATCGGCTTTACGGCGGCAAAAGCTTTGACATCGGAGCCTGTCTTCGGCGGCTTTGTTATAGAAGCCGACGAGCTGCCCGGGTTTGATGAATTTTTAATCGGCGGCACAACGGAAGATTACGCGCTGATATTACACGGCGGCGGCCGCGTGGATATGCAAAAGCTGCAAAGCGCGTGGGAAAGCACCCTTGAGGATGTTTATCCAAGCAAAGCGGATCAGGTCTGCGAATCCGAAAAATTCAGCTTTAACGGTAAATCTGCCGCGGTAGCTGCCGCACGGACAGCACAGCCATGCTTTGTAATCCCCGTTTTCCCGGGGACAAATTCGGAGTATGACATAGAACACGCCGTAGAAACGGCGGGGGCAAAGGCACAAATTATCGTAGTGCGCAACCGTAATGAGCGCGATATCGCCGAAAGCGCAGCCGCGCTGGAAAAAGAGGTCAGCGCGGCGCAGGGGATCATACTTCCCGGCGGCGATATCTCGGCGGGATTTATCGTGCCGATGTTCAAAAACGGCGCGGTAAAAGAGGCGGTTGAAGCTTTACTGCAAAATCGCGATGGGCTTATTTGCGGGATAGGCGGCGGGTTTGCCGCGCTTTTAAGGCTCGGGCTGCTGCCATACGGCCGCTTCACGGATACAGCGGAATATACGCTGGCGGGCAACAAAATCGGGCGGCATCAAGCTGTTACCGCGAAAATCCGAATTGTATCACGGCTTTCCCCATGGCTTGGCGGGTTCAAGCAAGGCGAATGTGTTATGCTCCCGGTTTCCACCGAAAAAGGGCGCTTTACCACCGATGAAAAGCTTATCCGCGCGCTGGCAGAAAACGGGCAAGCCGCCACGCAATTTGAAGGCACTAACCCGACCGGCTCCGATTTCGCCATTGAAGGGGTCACATCGCCGGACGGCAGAATCTTCGGGCGGATAGCGCACGGCGAGCGCATCTCCGACGGGGTTTTGGTGAACATCCCCGGAAGCAGGGGCGCGGATATTTTTGAGGGGGCTGTGGGGTATTTTCGTTAGAAAGGGCTATCGGGGTGAAAAAAGTAATACAGGATATTTTTGACTGCTGGAATGAGGACGGGGATTTTTCGGGTGTGTTTTCCGTATCCGGGCATGACGGCGTTATCTACCGGCAGGCTTGCGGGTACCGGAATATGGCCGAGAAACTGCCGAATAATCCGGATACGGCATTTGCCATCGCTTCGG
>WRLS01000073.1 GCA_009776345.1 Oscillospiraceae bacterium
CTGAACTGCAAATACCCGTTGCTGTCTACCAAATATTGCGGCGCCGCAATCCGCCTGAGCGTATTGCTTTTTGAATCATAGGTGTAAAACTCCAAATTCCTGGCGTTCATGCCGCTCAGGTTCACCTTTGCCGAAATCCGTGTTACCATACCGTAGCTGCCCTTTTGCGAAAGGGAAACGACCTGCAGCTTATTCCTGTACCATCTGCCGAAGAAATCCCTGGTCGCCTTCACGCTGTTTTCATCGATGTGGACACCCAGCTGTATATCGGAATTCAGCGTGGCGCGCCCCGCAAGCATACTAATCCGCCCCGCGACTGTGTTGCCGCTCATCGTATCGGAATTCAGCTGTGCGTTCATCCTGGAGTTTGCGGCGGTTGCTTGCATCCTGTCAAGCGCGCCGCGGGTAATGCTCCTGCCGTTCCTCACGGTCACGATCGCGTTTGTGGAACCGCGGTTCCTGGCGGTTGTGACAGCCGCGCTTGTCTGGTTTACCAAATCGTTCCCGGTGATTACAACATTGTTGTTCCCGGCGGAAATATTGCCGGGCGTACTTGGCTCAACAGGCGGCGTTACCGGGGCGCCGCTTATTACGCCGCTCATATCCACGCGCTCAGACATGATATAGTATATCGAGGAAACATCCAGGCGGTCGTTTGTTGTGCCGAGATACTGACCGGCGGCGTTGTAGACATGCGCGCCGCTGTATCCCCGCAGCTCTATAAGCTTCCCGGAGGTAGGCAGCCCGATGGTCTGGATCCTGATAATCCCGAGCAGCTGGCGGCGGAATTGGGTTTCGACCGCCCTGTCGGCGCTTGTTACCCCCTCGGACGCGTAGCCGTAATACCTGCGCCCGGATTGGAGCGTCGTGTACATGGATACATCGCGGCTCAGCTCAAGCTCGAAGTTGGTAAGGTTATCCCGCGCGATTATCACAACATCGGGCCCCATAGAGGCAAACCTGCTGCCGCTGTAAACTTCCCTTTCGTTAGGGCCGAACGAACCGGTGATTGCTATCTCGCTGGCTTCTTCCCTGCTTTGCCTGTACCGCAGGAACAGTGTCACATTAAAATTCACGCTGTTCAGGCTTGCATTCTCATCCGCGAACTCAATCTGCACATACACTGTGCTTAGCCCGTTGTGCGAGGCATCAACTAATACAGGGGTTTTCATAATACGGCTGTTAACGCCCCTGAAATCAAGCGTCACGTTTGTCAGGTTAGCCCGGGTCACACCGAGCGGGCCATACGTGGCACCGTCGCTCCACGAAAACATATCGGCGGTGAGCGGATAACGGATTACCGAGCCCGGGGTCATCATGTCGGTGTCGGGGCTTTCGGTAAAGTCGATAGCCTCGCGGACACCGTTCACGCGGGCGACCGAAGGCGCTTTTCCGGTACCCGTGCTGGCAAGGGCAGACACGCCAAGCGTTAATATCAGCGTAAGGGCCAAAAGTGCGCTGAGTGCTTTCTTTAACATTAAAAATCCATCCTTTCATTTTTGCGCAATACTAATCTTACGTTGTCATTAGTATATGATGCGCGCCGCGTTTTTATAATATTTCTAGGCGTTGTATTCGATATCCGGCAAATGGCTGACAAAGCCGGCTATCGGGGCAACACCCCCTTCTCTGTAAAATTGCAGGTCATAACGGCCCGCGGCCGCGCCCCGCAGAAGATAGATAAGCGTAGCGGAACGGTAATCAAAACGGGAAACATCGCCGATAATCATCCGCTCCTGGCTTATATACAAAAATAAGTCGCCGCGCCTCTGCCCGGAATTTGCCCCTGCCCCGTACCGCCTGTAATACAGCACCGCTTTCCCCCCGTCCTCCACCGTAAAACCGGGGGCGGCGGCAATATCGCCCGCAAGCAGCTCGGGCGTTTGCCCGGGCACAACGCGGTAGAGGTCCGCGCGTTCACTGTCCTGGCGCTTTGTGTAAAGCATGGCTTCCCCGAATTTTTCACCGTAGGGGGAGCCCGCGTCCACTCCCGTATCCACCAAAACCGTTTCGCCTGCCTCACCGGCGGGCAGCGGCGTGTATTGCAGGTTGCCCTCCCCGGGCTTTCCGTCGCGCGGCGGCGTTATGGAAACAACGCCGTCAATCGGCTCCGTAAATTTAAACGATAGGGCGCCGCCTGCACCGCCGTAATATATTACAGATTGGTTTCCGTGAATATCCATCAGGCAAAGCTGCTGCGGCAGCGTGGAAAACATATGCTCGGCAAGCGAAAACCCCGGCCGCCTGTATTCCCTAAACCCTGCGCGCTTTATATCTGCGGCCTTTGACCTGCGGTACACAACACTGCCGCCCGAAAGGTCCGCCAAGAAAGCATCTTCTATCGCGGGGTTTTCCCCAAACGCGTCAAATATCAGTATATCATCCTCTAACAAATGCGTCGCGCCGTCCCTGTATACATACAGCCCATAGCTGTTAAGCCCCATATTACCTATCGCGCCCGCCTCCATGCGCAGGTAGTAGCGGTCCCAGTCGCGCTCGATTTTCCTGTCATACTCAAGCACATACCTGCGGAAGCCGAGATACGCCTCGTACTGCGCGTCCTCAAGCTCGCTGTAGCGGTCCTCGGAGATATCGGAATCGTCGTCGCCGTAGATATCCTCAAAATCATCGGGCAAGCCGAAGCTTGCGGGGTGGGGCGCCGCCATTCCCGCGTCGGATTCAAGATACGGGTCGTCTGCCAGCTCGGCGTAGCGGGGGGAGAAAGGCTGCGCTTTCACAAATATAAACTCCCTGTCCTCCGCGCGGCTGTCCAAAACCGCCGCCACCCCCGAAGCCAAGGTATGCTCCTGTCCCGCCCTCGCGTCGTAAAAATAAACTTCAGTATTGGAATCGGTGACACTGCGCGTATACAGGAAAGACGCGTAATTTTTAGTATAATCCAGCAATTCCGTAACACCGAAGGCAACCGGCACGGCATCACCGGCATCGGGTTCGATTGGGCTGATATATAAATCAGAACCGCCGCCCGGTGAATCTTTGGCATATAAAACCCGCTGCTCGCCGATGTCTATTATACGGGAAACGCCATCATCGAGGACAGTTTCCGTTTTGCCGTCCCAAACCGCAAGCGACCCGGACTGCTTTAAATAAACCGGTACCGAGCCCCTGCGCGAGAACCCGAAATCCGCGGTAACGCCGCCGGAGATCCGCACGCCTTCGCGCGGCTGTATCTCAAACCTGCCAAGGCGGCTGAGGTCCAGCAAATACAAAGCTTCTCCGCTGCGGTAGGCAAGGTACCTGCCGTCCGCGCTTGCATGGACGCGGCCGTCGCCGGAAAGGGCAAAATCGGCGGAAATCTCATAAGGCTCCGTCCCGGGGCGACTCAGCATCAGCCTGCTGTTATCCTGCACATACAGCACAGCGTCACTCAGCGGGAACGCCTCGCCGGGAATAATCAGCGGCAGGTACTGCCATAAAACAAGCGACAGTACACCCAGAAAAATTATGCCGGACAAAATCAGCGCAAGCCCGGACAGCCGGTTCTTTTCCGCGGCGACAGATGTAGGCGCGCGCAGTTTGCGCGGCAGCTTCAGCAAAAGCGTGTCCGTAAACGAAACAGCGGGCTTCAAAGGTTTTACCGGCGCCTGTCCCGCCTGCGTCCCGCATAGCGGGCAAAACGCGCGCCCACTAGGCAGCAGCGCACCGCATCCCGCGCAAAATTTCACCCTGCCCACCGGTATCTCATCATGGGGGGACACCGACAGCCCGCAGCCGCCGCATTCGCCATGCGCCAGCAAATGCCCGCACAGGATGCAGTATGTCACGCCCATCCCCCCATTCCGCAAATTCACAAAACCTCCCCACCAGTATAGCACAAGATCATGCCGCTTTCAATGCCCAATGCCTCACCAATAAAGTAAGAAAAAATCCGTAACAGTTGCATTATATTCTATATTGTGGTATTTTTTATCTATGCAGCAGAAAGGTAAGGGAGAATATGATTAACCTAAAACCGCTTGAGCTTCTTAGGGGGCTTGTAAATGAACAGCTGTCCGCGGCGGCCAATGAAAAAGAGCTTGAGGAGCTGCGGCTGCGCTATCTCGGGAGAAAAGGCGAGCTGACCGCGTTCCTCAAGCAAATGGGGCAGGTCCCGCCGGAGGAGCGCCCGGTCATCGGCAAGCTTGTAAACAAAGCGCGCACAGAAATAGAAGAAATGTTCGCACAAAAGGCGCGGGAGCTTTCCTCGCGCTCGCTTGAGCAGCGCCTGAGAGCCGAAAAGATAGACGTGACGCTTCCGGGCAAATCGGTGAAAACCGGTATGCGGCACCCGCTCAGCGCCGTCCTTGACGAGGTCAAGGAGATTTTTCTGGGCATGGGCTTCACCGCCGTAGAAGGCCCGGAAATCGAGTACGACTACTACTGCTTCGGCGCGCTCAATATGCCGAAAACCCACCCGGCGCGCGACACCCAGGACACTTTATACATCACGGATGATATTGTCCTGCGCACCCAGACCTCATCTGTGCAGGTGCGCGTTATGGAAAAGCAAAAGCCGCCGATCCGCATAATCTCCCCCGGCCGCGTATACCGCTCCGACCAGATCGACGCCACCCACTCCCCGCTTTTCCACCAGATTGAGGGGCTGGTCGTCGATAAAGGCATCACAATGGGCAACCTGAAAGGCATCCTGGAGGTATTCGCGCGGCGGCTGTTCGGCGAGGGCGCAAAGGTCCGCTTCCGCCCTCACCACTTCCCCTACACCGAACCCAGCGCGGAAATGGACACAATGTGCTACCTGTGCGGCGGTAAGGGCTGCCGCGTCTGCAAGTTCGAGGGCTATATCGAGCTTCTCGGCTGCGGCATGGTACACCCAAAGGTTTTGTCGGATTTGGGGATAGACCCGGAAATCTACAGCGGCTTCGCGTTTGGGATCGGGCTGGACCGCATCGCAATGCGGCGCTACGGCATTGACGATATGCGGCTGTTCTTCGAAAACGATATGCGGTTTTTATCGCAGTTCAGATAACTATAACGTGAATCTAATTTAGGGAGCAGGATATGAAAACTTCAATAGGCTGGCTTTGTGAATTTACCGATATAGAAAACATCCCCGTCCGCGATTTTGCCGAGGGCATGACCATGTCAGGCTCCAAAGTCGAAGGCTACGCCGTAGAAGGCGCGGAGCTTGAAAACATCGTCGTGGGCAAAGTGCTATCGGCCGAAAAGCATCCGGGCGCGGATTCGGTTTTCATCTGCAAAGTGGACGTGGGGCAAAATACGCCTGTGCAGATTGTCACGGGCGCGGATAATGTCACAGCGGGCGCGCTTGTCCCCGCCGCGCTTGACGGAGCGGTTGTCCACGGCGGCAAAAAGATAAAAACCGGCAAGCTGCGCGGCGAGCTTTCTGAGGGGATGCTATGCTCTATCGGTGAGCTTGGGCTTACCCCCGCCGATTTCCCCGGGTCGACAGACGACGGCATATTTATTTTAGAAGAGGATTTACAACCCGGTCAAGCAATCCAAAAAGCCATCGGGCTCGATCAAGTTGTCGTGGAGTTTGAGATCACGTCAAACCGCCCGGATTGCCTTTCCGTAATCGGGCTTGCGCGCGAAGCCTCGGCGACATTCGACAAGCCTTTTACAGTGGAAACTCCTGCGGTAAAGGCGGGCGCGGGGGATATCGGCGGGCTTCTCAGCGTCACCGTCGAAAACACGGAGCTTTGCAGCCGCTACAGCGCCGCCGCCGTAAAAAACGTGAAAATCGCCCCGTCGCCGCGTTGGATGCGCGAACGCCTACGCGCTTGCGGCGTGCGCCCGATAAACAATATCGTCGATATCACAAACTATGTCATGCTGGAATACGGGCACCCCATGCACGCCTTCGATTTGCGCCATGTAAACGGCGGCAAAATTATTGTACGGAACGCGGAAGAAGGCGAGTCCATCACAACGCTTGACGGCACGCAAAGGTCGCTCTCGACGGAGATGCTCGTCATCGCGGACGAAAAATCGCCGTCCGCCGTGGCAGGCGTCATGGGCGGCGAGTACAGCGGGATCTACGGCGATACGCAAATTGTAATATTTGAATCCGCGTGTTTTTCCGGCCCGTCCGTGCGGATGACCGCGAAGAAGCTGGGTATGCGCACAGAAAGCTCGGGCCGCTTTGAAAAAGGGCTTGACCCCGAAAACGCGATGAAAGCGCTGATGCGCGCCTGTGAGCTTGTTGAACTTCTGGGCGCGGGTGAAGTCTGCGATGGCTTTATCGATGTCCGCACACCGCCGCGCGAGCCTGTCAAAATCCCGCTGGACTGCGCGTGGATAAACGCCTTCCTCGGCTCCGAGATACCGGAAAGCGAGATTATCTCTATCTTAAGAAAGCTGGAATTTACGGTAGAAGGCGGCGTTGTCACCGTACCGAGCTTCCGTGGGGATGTCAGCATAAAAGCCGACCTTGCCGAAGAGACCGCAAGAATATACGGATACAACAATATCCCATCCGCACCATTACAGGGCTGCGCGGAAGGGGTTGTCGCGCCGGAGCAAAACTTTGAGCTTAAAATCGCAGGGCTGCTTCAAGCACAGGGACATTACGAGATTATAACATACTCGTTTATAAACCCGAAAAGCCTTGATAAAATCGGGCTTCCGCAAGATGACGCGCACAGAAACTGTGTTGTCATACTAAACCCCCTTAGTGAAGAAACAAGCGTCATGCGCACGACCGGTATGCCTTCTATGCTCGATGTGCTTTCCCGCAACTACCGGGGGCGCATCCCGTCCGCAAGGCTCTACGAGCTTGCGGCCTGCTATATCCCCACGGAAGAAGGCAAACTGCCTTTTGAGGTAAAAGTCGCGGTCCTCGGCGCGTATGGCGGGGGGGTGGACTTCTACACAGTCAAGGCGGCGGTGGACGCGGTGCTTGAGGGACTGGGCATCGAAGCGGAGTACAGCGCCGTGGACAATATGCCAATCTACCACCCCGGCAGGGCGGCGGTAATAACAGCGGGCGGCGAGAACATCGGCACAATCGGGGAAGTCCATCCGACTGTGTGCGAAAATTACGAGATCGGCGGGGCGGCATATTTAGCAGAGCTTTCCATACCGATGCTCATGAAGCACAGCGTCCCGGATATTTTGGTAAAGCCGCTGCCGAAATTCCCGGCATCTACCCGCGACCTTGCGCTGGTGGCTGACGAGGACCTGCCTGTTGGTGAAATAAAAAAAGCAGTCACAGCCGCCGCCGGGGAGCTTCTCGAAGGGCTGGAGCTATTTGACATATACCGCGGCCGCCAAGTTGCCGAGGGCAAAAAGAGTGTGGCGTACTCGCTGACCTTGCGCGCAGCAGACCGCACGCTTACAGATGAGGAATGTGACAGGCTCGTGCAAAAAATCCTGGATAAACTCAGCGAAATAGGCGTGGGGCTGCGAAGGTAGGAATTAGAAAATAGTAGAGCGGCTAACCTGCTATTATACCCACCAGCCCGCCTGCCTAATCTCATCCTCATCATATGCGCTTTTTGCTTTTTCGAGCCACTCTCGGGCCTCTTTGCGGGATTTGCGGATACCGTCGCCCCTGTAAAGCAGCTTCGACATGATAACCTGCGCCTCGGCGTCCCCGGCCCGCGCCCTCATAAGATAAAAATAAGCCTCCCGGTATCGGTCCTCAAACACCCGGCGGATCAGAAATTTGGCCACGATCTTTTCAAGCTGCGGGACGGGGGGATGGATATAATCGCCAAACCACCGCTTGTTCCTAGCGGAAATATTGACGGGCGGCTTTAGGTACCCGGGGTCTTTTTCCTCAAATATCCGCGTGACGGTGACGTGTTTATAGGGCGGCAACATTATATTTTCACCGTCAAAGGTTAACGTGACCTGCGAATAATCATCTTCAATATCATGGATGATTACACTGCCAAATCTGTCAAGGGGATAATCCCCGGCCGCGATTTCGATAAGCCCCTCGCGGACAGGGACGCGCTGTACAACGTCTTTTACGCGGCGCGAATATATCGACGTTCCGACCAAACCGATTCTAATTTCAAGCATATATTCGGGCGTAACAACAAGGGAATCATCATAATCCGGCATGGGCACACCCCTTATAGAAATTAGGAATTAGGAATTAGTAGAGCGGCTAACTTATTGCTTTGTGTCCTTTCTGAGTTCTCAGTTCTGACCACTGACAACTGCAATTTCCTACGAGCCGCCGGAGCTTGTCAGCATGGCGTAGAAGCTTTTGTACATAACGTAAACGTGCAGCATATGAGGCAGCCGGTTCTTGTACTCATCGAGGATTTTTACGGTGAACCGCCAGCCGCCGTCGTCATAGTTTCTATAACTCATATCTCTTTGAATGACAGCGGCTGTTTCCCTTTTCGTGCTGACGGTGATGAGGAATCCGCTTTCCTCAAAAAGGAAGTTGAGTATGGGTTTTTTCTTCGCGTCCATGTAAGCCGCACTTCTGATGATGGGGTATTTCTTATCCATGGTAATTGACCCGCCGCATTCCAGCTCCACAATCCCGGGCCCCGTTTTCTCGCAACTGACACGGTACTGCCATGTATCGCCGGATAAAAAGCGGGTGTCCCCGTTTATACTAAGCTCCGTTTCCAGGGAGTATTTGCCCAGCATATCCCTGGTCACATGGCGCGCCTGACCGCGCTGGTATTCGGAAAAACACACTTTGGCAAGCTGCCCATCCCGATTCATCGCGATTGAGTACTCGCTTTTGTATCCCCGCGAGACCTCGATTTTTTCGCTGACCAGACAGTATGTGGTCTCGTCCATTTCCCCTGACCGGGAGCTTGGAGCGGCCTCCACCGTGTTCGCCCGGCCAACCGCACCGGCTAATTTTCTGAATAGATTCATACTGATTATCCTTTCGTCGTGTTACTTGCTACGCGCAGTTATGACCGGGTTTGTTTTTCGTGAAACTGCTCCACTACGGGACCATCCACGTAACGGTTGTAGCAAGACAAAACATAGGCATGGAATATATGGTGCAGCCATTTAATATGGCCGGCACTTATTTTTATATAGTATTCAAAGACTTCACAGCTTTCGTCGTCTTCATATCCAATTACGGCGATTTGCTTATCCCCCTCATAAAAACGCATCACAACGCCGAAGTCGCAAGGTTCTTCACTCATCCTGAAGACCGGCGTTACTTCCGAATGCTTACGGATGCATTTGTAGAACATATCCGCCTTGCGCTTTTCTTTGTTGTATTGTTGGGCGGCCAGGGATACTATGCGGTTTTCACGGTCGCGCACTACATACTCCTTAGTCTTGGAGGAATACGGCGAATCACTGTCATTTTGATAGGGGGAGGTGCAAAGCAAAGCGCCATGAAGCACATCTTGCGATACAATCGCCGCTGTGCGTATGCCGTTCGGCACGTGAAAGCTGAAAACTGTCTTATCATCCTTGGTTAGATACATTTTGTTAGTGTCAGCGTGTATCATATATCCTTCTATATACTGCATATTTGTCCCTCCATTTCCTGAACTCTATCCCCTCAATGCCCGCATTATAATCCGATACTTAGGGCTGTCCGGCAGCCCGGCGTTACCCATATAACCCAGCAGGAAGTTCACGGCCCTTGCGGCTATTCTGTCATCCCCGCCCAAATCCAAATAGCCGGGCAGATGCTCACACAGCCTGGTATGCCAGTCCCGCAGTTTTTTCGCAACCTTATCCGGCACAGGGCGTTCCAGCGCGGTTTTGTCAACGCTTACCGGGAACCTGTCGAATATCTCCAGACAGGCGCCGATGCGGGCGGTGGCGTTTTCCAGCGCCTCCGTCTTTTTCTCGGACTGTTCAAGCTCTTTTAGCAATGGGGCGATCATATTTCGCATCTCGCTTTGCTTGAACGGGTTGAGCTTTAGTCCCGCGCAAATCGCGCCGAAGGGTCTGATATCATATTGCTTGGCATCATGCTGGCGGTAGAATTCTAATAGAAACCCGCCCCGTACCGCGCGAAGCTGTGTGAAATCGGTGATGGCATCCGGGCAAGCGTACTTTCCCGAGGATTTATCCACCCGCGCCATGACAGGCTCCAGCCAGTTGCCCTGATAGACGACGGCACAGCCGGTGGGCAGGCGGGAAAGCTCCTCGATCTGGTCGTCGCGCATGGATGCGGCCTTACCGACAACGGCGCAGTCATCCTTATCCGGCAAGCGCATGATGATCTTCGTGTTGGTGTTTTTGATGGCGGATATATCTACCGCGCCGGGGGATTGATCCACGATGATGAAGCCCTCGCCGTATGTGCGCATCTCGGCGATGGATGCCGAAAGAAGCTCTACAGCCTTGCCCGCAACATTCGCGCTGTCCTGGCTTTGGGTGGTGGATACCCGCTTTAGGATGTTGTGTGCTTCCTCCAAAACCGTGACATGGCAAAGCGGCTTATTCGCGCCGCTTGCGGTTGCG
>WRLS01000074.1 GCA_009776345.1 Oscillospiraceae bacterium
AAGCTCCCTTAGGGTTTGCTCGTATAAACGGAAATTCAGCGCAAAGGTTACGCTGAGTACCAGGCCGCACAGTAAAAATGAAAAAACCATATCGGACAGCATATTCGCTTCGGTGTCGAAATATCGGATATTTTCGGGATAGAAGTACGCGTACATATAGAGGGCTGTATAAAAAAGCATTTCTACGATAATAAAGGCAATCATTTTTTTGCCGGTCATCATAGTTACCGTAAACAGCAGGGCAAAAATAAAGTGCAGCGGCATACCGCCGTAATACCCGCCGCTGTTAAAAAAGTAGAAAGGGTACAGGCCCAGAAATATGCCTATTACCGTCAATGTATAGCAGCGCTGGTAATTACCGCTTTTTAAAGAATACCACAGCAGCAGAACGGTAAGCCCCGCCACCGTAATGGATGCCATCAGGTTGTATATCCCGGCGTTAATGAAGAATCCGTTGATGGAAGAGGTCACGCACAGGGTCAGCCCCGACCACGCCAAAAGGTTAAACAGCCGGACACGGAATTCCAGATGCCTGCCGAAAAACGTATTCATAGTTTTGCTGAATAAAGCGCGCATATGTATAGTTATCCTTTCGCGGCCGCCATTCTTATGTAAATTATATCACCGTTTTTACGGGAAGTCCATATAAGGTGTCAGCAATCGCAAAAAGATGATACCACCGCGATACTTCTATGATACCTCGCGCCGCGCAAATCCAGTGTATACTAAATAGGGCAGTTTGTATGGAAAGGATAACAACCAATAGTAATTATTGCCGGTTAAATTATTCTTTAAATGACCGGGCGCAAAAAATCCTCACCGCAAACTTATTATACAAGGAGGAGCTGCTATGCAGCATTTATTTGAGGGGATCAAGGGCAGTATTGAACAGCAGCAGTACGCAAAAGCGGTAAAGGAACTGGAGAAAATCAATATCCAAAAGCTGACAAGGGCGCAGCTTGGGGAGGCGGACAGCCTGCTTTCCATGCTGCCGCGGGAAACGCTGTGCGCATCGGTGGAGCTGTGCTACAGTATGTTCCACATCAAAAAACAAAAGGGCGACATGACAGCCGCCGCAAAATGGCACGATGCCCTTGCCGGCATGAGGGAGCCGGGCCGCAACAACCCATATCTTGAAAACCGTATCTTCTGCGCGGGCCTTTGTATGCCGCAGGGGCCGCGGTTTAATTTACTTCTCAGCCTTGCGGTGCTGGCGCATGAATTCGGCGATGTAAAATTCCCGCCGGCAAGGCTTTCTGTTACGGCGAAAATACCCAGCGTCCTGCGCGGCGCGATGGATTTTTCCGACCTGGGCAAGCACTGCAACGCGACCGCGGGCATTGTAAAGCCGCTCCTGCCCATGCTTTTGGAGGATAATGCAAACGGCGTGTGTGAGGCGGCGGTGGCTGAGATCCTCTATGAACGGGGCGACCTGAACGGCGCTTCGCTCCAAGCCGCCGGTGCAATAAGCGCCGATAACCCGGAAATAGCGTTTGCAGGGCTTGCGCTTTTGGCGCGGCTGGGCGCGGTAGATACCGCGGCAAAGCCCCCCGCCGAAATCCTTAACCATATAGGCGAAATGCTGGAGAAAAAAGAAGCGTATTGGCTGATGCCCAATTATAAGGCACTTTGCGCACGGTTTGATATCCTGCGCGGCGACACTGAAAAAATACGCGATTGGATCAGCGGCTGTGAGCTTAACGACTTCGATGGGTACGCGCTGCAAAACGCGTATGAGCTTATAACAAAAGCAAAGGCGTACATCGCCCTTGCCGAATACAGGAACGCCGCCACCTTGCTCGAAAGCCTGACGCTTTCAATGCAAAAGGAAGGCCGCATACTCGACACGGTGGAGTGCCTAGCAAACGGCGCGGTTGTATGCGAGCTGCTCGGCAGCGGCGACCTTGCCGTAAGCAAGCTTGAACAGGCGCTGCTACTCGCGCAGGAATATGGCTATGTGCGCGTCTTTGCCGATTTGGGCAAGCAGATGTTCCACCTAATCGCGCGCTACAGCAAAGAAGCCGACCCGCACGAAGGGATAAACGTCAATTACATAAAGAAGATAACAGAGGCCGCCAAAATATACTCCATGCTGCACCCGTCGCTGTACAACGCCGCAAACGGCAAGGAAAACGGCGCGGAGGAACCGGCAGGGGGCGGGCTGACCCAAAGCGAGGTACATATACTCCAGCTGCTGGATTCCGGGAAAACGAATAAGGCAATCGCAAAAGAGCTTAGCATACAGCCCACTACAGTGAGTTTCCACCTTAGTAATGTGTTTGAGAAGATGGGTGTCACCAACCGCATGGAGGCGGTGAAGGCCGCCAGGGAAATGGGGATACTTTCATGATTTGCGGTTTTAGGGTAGGGTCGGGCTTCCATGCCCGACCGCCATTGGACAATACAATTCCATGCCTACGATATGCCCGTTTCATATTATAGCTGCGCACAGCCCAACCGCTCATGCCGCGGGGGCAGTTACTTTGCAACGCGGCAAAGTAACCAAAGCGCGCCGGGGAGACCCCGAACCCCCATTTCGACAAATCGCATATCCTTGTACCCTTCATCGCGCACGTCATATGCTTTGTCCTATAATCCGCCCAATCACCCAGCCGAGCCGGGCTCCAGGGCTAGAACGCGAAAAAAGGAATTAGGAAAAAGAGATATCTGAAGACTTTTTCCGCTGTTATTACGTGCGCGGGCGCTTCCGGGCGTCGCTCCCTGTTTTGGATTTACGCCTACTTGCCTTTGTAGCTGTCACCCTCTTGAGGGGACTGTCACGAAGTGACAGGGGGAGCGTAGGGGACGTACACCCGGGCGTCCCGCGTGCAAAATGTTTCACGTGAAACAATTTATCGCGTAGGAAGGATAAAAATGGAAAACGAAATACTGCTTTATATAGAAGGCATGGCAGATAAAAAAACCGAGGACGTAATCACGCTGGAAATCAACAGGACCGTCCCCGGTGTTGAACTGGTGCAGGTAAACGCGGAGCAGGGTACCGTCAGCGTAACCGGCGGCGACCTTGACCTGCTGCACATTCAGGATATTGTGGAGTCGCTGGGCTATACGGTAATCCCGGAAGCATCGCCGATTTAAGCTTCGCAGTCGAACCCCATCCATTTCATATAATTCGCTGTGAAAACAGGGTTTGCGTCCAGCGCCGCTGTCCGCGCAAGCTTTGCAAGCCTTGCAAGCTCTCTTACGCGGCTTTTATCGCACAGCGACATTGCGGCGCCCGCCAGCGCGCCGTTGCCTATGACTTGCGCCCGTTTTACCAAAGCTTTTGGGATAAGCCCGATTTCCGCGGCGCTTGTCAGGTTTAAGTAGCTGCCGAACCCCCCGGCGATGTAGAGTTTTTCTATATCGCCTGTTTTTATCCCCGCGATTTGGGGCAGGGTTTCCAGCCCCGCGCGGATTGAGCCTTTCGCGAGCTGTACCATGCGCACATCCCTTGCCGTGAAAAACACATCATCGGAAAGCCGAACAGCGGTATCCCCTGCCCGCTCCGCCATGCTGGCGGAAAGCGCGTGGCCGTCTTCTTCCATAAAGCCGTTTTCGTCCACCGCGCCGCATTTCAGAAGCGCGGCAGTTACGTCTGCAATTCCGCTGCCGCAAATAGTTTTCGCGGGGATGTCCCCGATAACGCGGCAATGCAGCGCCCCATCCTCAAATACAGCGCTTTCGATCGCCCCGGCAACGCCAAAGCTGCCCATTTGTATGCCCGCGCCCTCAAAAGCGGGACCGGCGGCGGTGGAGCAGCACAGCAGCGTGCCGTCATGCCAAAGCGCAAGCTCGCCGTTTGTGCCGATGTCCATTAGAAGCGCGGTTTTTTCACAGCGGCACATCCCCGAAGCCAGCACTGCGCACAAAATATCCGCGCCTACAAACGCCGAAACACATGGCGGGATATAAATTTCCGCATCAGGCAAAGCCGGGAATAAATCCGGGGCGGGAAGTATTTCGCCGAAAAGCCGCCGTGCCTCAAACGGTGCGTGTGTAAGCGGCGCGGGGTCCTGCCCTGTCAAAAGATACAGCATGGCAGTGTTCCCGGTTACAACAAGCCTGTCTATTTCGCGGATGGGGATTTTATGCCCCGCCGCCAATTCCTCTAAAAGTGAAAATATGCCTTTGCGAACGGACAAAGCAATAGCGGGCGCATCCCCTTCCGCCGCCTTGCCCAGGCGTGTGATTACATCCGCGCCGAATACTGCCTGGGGATTTCGCACGGTTGCGGTACCTAAAAGCCCGTGTATATCGTAAATGCCAAGCGCAAGCGTGGTCGTGCCGATATCTACAGCCGCGCCGTATTTGCTGAACATCGGGTTTGACGGGGCGGCATCCGGCAAGCCGTCTGTGATTATTTTTTCCGCCGTATCGAGTAAGATTGTGACGTCCCCAAAAGCCCTTGCCATACAGGCAAGCCGCCAACCGGACGCCAAAGCTTCTGTGCCAAGCGCCGCAATTTCTTTTTCGCAGGGTGGGGAGAGCGCGCCGCTTACTTTTACGCGGCAGGCAAGGCAGGTCCCCGCGCCGCCGCATGGCATAGAAACCCCATGCCCCGAAACAAGTGCGGAAAGCGATGCCCCCGCCTCAAACGGGATGCTCTGCCGCCCGATATACGCACTAGGCATACAGTATCCCCCCGAAATAAGTCACGGTGTTGGTGCCGTTGATGTATTTAAGCCCGCAAACCGCGGCAAGCTCAGACACGGCGATGCCGTAGCTTTCCAAGGAAGGCAGCGCGCGCGCCGGGAAGCGGCATGGCATATCATCCGGCTTTGTACAACGCTCGCAGATATGGCACGCCCCCGCGCCCAGCACCAGCGGGCCGGTGAGGATCTTACGCGCCTCCCCCGCTATTGCCTCCACGATTTTGTTGTGCCTTACGCCCGCCTCCCCCATGCCTTCAATGTCAAAGGAGTCTTCAAGCTGACCTATTGTTTGGAAGACAAACACATGGCTGTATTTTTTTGCGCGGCTTATCATTTCGTCTATATCGCCGACATCGGGCGGGCACATCCAGCACGTGCCGTATTTACCGCAGAGATTGGCGGCACAGGCATCGCGGAATTCGCGCCGAAAACTGACCTTTTCCACATCGGTTGAGCCGCAGTTGTCCGCGCCGAGGGATTTTGCGAGGGCGGTCAGCGTTTCTGTATAATTGGACATTTGGGTACCTCCAAATAGCTTTTTTTATTTGTGATTTTATACACTGCGGTCTGTTTTGCATAGGATGATTTTTTCAGCCCGCAGTTCTCCATTCGCTGTCTTTTCCTTTATCAGCCCGTTCAAATACCGAAAAAACTTTCTTGCATCGGAAAAATCATCATCGCCTAGGCCAAGGTAAACACTTCCGTGGCAGGTAAGGCGTTTTTGCCCATTAAACGCATAGGGCGTCCTTGCAAGGCATCTTTCGCCGTAGCAATTATCAAAACCGGGGCAGGGCTTCAGCGATTTGAAAATCCGTTCGGCAAGAGGAAGGTCGCTTTCTGAGATTTTGACAAGCGTTTCTTCCATAAAATCCGATTTGCGGTGCCATGTTTCAGGTTTACCGCTATGAACGATGTACCATTGGAAATTATGCTTAAATCCCCCATCGACCTTGAACATATATGAAACGCCGTAATCCGGCGCGACATAAGTAATTTTATTGCCATTCTTGTCCGGCACCCGTTTAAATTTCATCGGCCGCAGGGCATAAAGAAACTCGTCCGTTTCCAATATCCGGTCTTGATATTCTTTCGGCATCCTTGCCAATACATCCTTAAAAGCCATAATTACCACCTTAAAAACAAAGTTTTAATATTAGCAGGTGAATTTCTCCCACGGGATATCCACCTGCGCCCCACGGTTGATGATATCGTAAATATGCAGCAGGAGCGGGAAATCGGCGGCGCTTGCCTTGCCCTGCTCTATAAGCTTGCGCACCGCCCTGCCTGTCCGTGTGGCGATAACGACAGATTCCAGCGTTATGCCGGAAAGCTCCCCAATTGCTTCGTCAAAGCTCAGCCCCTTGCCCAGCAGCATACCGAGCCTGCGTGTCCTGCCGCCGAAGATTGTGACATACAGGTCGCCCGCGCCGTAAATTATATTATCGTCATGCCCGCCGCAAAGGGCCAGGAGTTTGCGCATTTCTTTTATACTTTGCCCGAACAGCGCCGCCTGGGAATTGTAGTGCAGCTTGCCGTCCCGCGCCTCCGACAGCCCTGCCGCCGCGGTGACCCCAAGGGCGTATGCGTTTTTCATGGCTACGGCACATTCCACGCCGCGCACATCGGTAGATATGCTTATATGGTAAAAAGAGGTTTGGAGCAGTGAGCGCAGCTTATTCAGGACCGCTTCATCCCTGCCGCAGAAAACAACGGCGGTTTGGTCGCGGTCGGCAAGCTCATAGCTTGTGCATGGGCCGCCGATTGCACAGAACGCGCGCCCGGGGGCTGTTTGCTCATACAGCTCGGGATACGTCAAAAGCGAGCCGTCCGGCATATCCATCATGCCCTTTGTCACCGAAAGCACGGGGATTTCCGGCGGCAGTTTCGGGATGACCTCATCGCGGAACCACTGTACGCCGAAGCTGCTCACACCGCCGATGATCAGGTCCGCGCCGCCGAGCGCCTTTTCAAGCCCTTCAAGCTGATAGAGCAACACGCCCTCCGGCAGTTTGCGACCAAGCCCGGTATGCTCACCGGTTTTTTGCGCGTGGGAGATGATCTCCCGGTCAAGCATTGTCCCGACAAGCCTGACCTCATGGCCGTTTTCCCGCCCCGGGACGCTCATTGCGCTGCCCATCGCGCCTGCCCCTATTACTGTTATGACCGCCAAATATCACAGCCCCTTTTCACATCCGGTCAGAAATGCGTTTTGTTTGCGTAAATAAAGAATACCATAAAATTGCCGCCATTGAAAGTAAAAAAGATATAAATCCGGGGCAAATTATACGAAGCTGAATAATTCTTTAATAGCGTTCCCTGTATAATGCAAGCAAATAAGGCACAAAATCAAAAAACCTTCATAAAATAATAATGAGTAATTAACGCGAGGGCAGTTTGCGGCATAACGCCGCGGCATACCGCTGAGCCCTGCCGCGTCACTCACGATATTAGAAGGAGGATTCTCAATGCCAGAAGCAAATGCAACTGCGGCAGGCGCTGTAAGCGCCACCGGTACAAACCGCTTTAAAGAGGCGGTTTGCATAGAAGCCGGCAGGATTTTTGATTCGTGCAGCGATAAGGATTGCCTTGAAGATTTGCAGGTGTACTTCACCGTGCAGGGACAGTCGGTCATCGACCAAAGCAGCCTGATTAAGTGTAAATCGGCAGAAGTGCTGGATGTATACATAACCGTTGAGCCCGTCCCGTTTAACAAGGGCTTTTACGCGGTGGACGTCACTTTCTATTTCCGCATCAGCTTCAGCGCCTATGCTTCGCCCGTGTCCACGCCTGTCAATGTACGCGGCCTTGCAATTCATTCGAAGAAGGTCATCCTGTTCGGCAGTGAGGGCAACGTAAAAACATTCTTCTCCGGCGAGCGCCGTGTCCCCTGTGACCCGTCCAACATCGGGCCGCTCCCGACCGCGGCGGTCAAAGCGGTTGACCCGATCACACTCGGATGCCGTGTGACCGAAAGCACGCCCATGTACTCCGAGCCTTTAGGGCCAATTCAGGAGGAGATCGCCGCCTGCTTCGAGGGCGACTACATCAGCTCCGCCGAGCCGGGCGCTAAAACCGTGCTTGTCACACTGGGGCTGTTTACCATTGTGACCCTGGAACGCAGTGTTCAGCTTATGATCCCCACATACGACTATTGCGTACCGGAAAAGGACTGCCTGACATCCATGAACCCCGAAGACCCCTGCGAGATGTTCAAGAGGATAAAATTCCCGGTGAACGACTTCTTCCCGGAGAACCTCAACGATATGTCCTCGGCACAGGGCTGCGAGGAATAGGCACAAGAAAAGATAAACCGGCGGAACCCCGCCGGTTTATTAGTATTGCCATATTTTACATCGCCCATGCCTTGCAAACTTCTATCCGCGCCCCGGGCGGGTTGTCGCCGTGGTCTTTATCATCACATGAATACAGCTTTAATTGGTCGCAGGGGATATCGGGGCATTCGCCGCAATGCGTATACCCCTTGTCCTGACAGCATTTCGCCACGGGACATTCGCCGTGGAACGGGTTGCCATTTGTTTGGACACAGCCGCCGCAGCCGTGGGATTCTTTGTATGTACACCACTTGCACAACAATCCGCACCGGGATTGAATGGTCAGAAGCTCGTCAATCATAAACTCCGCGCTCTCATTGTCAACCCACAGCGACGCGCGCTTTGCGGTAAATTTGATGATGCAGTAATTCGGGTCGGTTTCGCCGCCAGGATAATGACTTATAAACGAATCCTTCCATAAACGGCTTTTTATTTCTTGATCAGTCAGTATTTCCGCTTCGCCCGCAAGGGTTATATTATTGCTGCCGCTGTGAAAGCATATGCTTGCGCCGCTGTTTTTTTGCAGGCGCTTCGTTTTGTTCCCGCTCATGCCTGTTGAGAAATAAACCGCAAGGATGTTTTCTTGCCCGCATGGCGAAACCGTCGAAACGCTCGGAAGCCCATCCTCGTCAATCACGCCGAAATATGCCGTATCGCAGCCCCTGATAATTTGATTCGTTTTTGCGAATAGATTCGCGTTCATATTTTTACCATCCCCTTTTGTTTTAGTGTATCATATCACACCAAACACGACAACTGTGTGTCTTGTTCTGAAAACAGTTGCAAAATATTGCTGTGATACGGGGGCGGTGTTTTCTGCGGTTTTATTTTTTTGTGAGCGGCCCATCGCTTATCACGATATTGCCGCTGAGCGATGTGGTGAAATGCACGTAGCCGTTTTTATCGACGTAGTATTTCGGCTCGGGGATACGCTGGAAATTGTTGTTTACGGGGTCGAAGATGTAGAACACGAGGTTGTCGGTTTTCAGCTTGGGATCGAGCTTTGCGGCGATGCGCACTTGCTGGCCGAAACCGGCTTTCTGCCCGAGCGCGACAGTCATCACATCGTTTTCGAAGAATTTCGTGAATGTGCGCGTTGTCTGCGTTGCGGCTGTGTTTGTTGTAGAAGCCGACAAATTCAATGCCGTTTTCGCGGCTGTCGGGTCGAGGGAAATGCGCACATCAACGCTTTTGCCGTCGGAACTCATGCTGTCGGCTTGGAGCTTTACGGTTTCGATGTTTGCGTTATTCGCCGCCGCCGCGATTGTCTGCAAATTCTCAAGGCTTATCTCCCCGGCGTTTTTCAGGTTAACAGTCGCTGTGTCGTTCCCCGCCGCAACTGCCGCCGCGACCGCGCCGCGGGTTTCTGTACTGGCGGTTGTTGCGGTTACGGTTTGCACGGTGTTTACAGGCGTTGCCGGGATAACGCCGCCGCCACCGCCACCGGAGGAGCTGGAAGAAGATGAGCCGGAACCACTGCCGGAGCTGCCACTACCGTCAGATTCGTCTTCTGCTAATTCTAATTTGCCGATGCCGATAAACGCAACGGTGAATGTACCACTGTCTGTAGTAAATCTAAGAGTTATGCCGTGGTAACCGTCCGCGAAGCTGCCGCCCCAAATACCGCTAATAGATACCGTTCGCTCTTGATCCCTATAAAAAGGATAAGGGGTGGTGGAATCGACAAACTTTGGCACAGCTGTAAAAGTACCGTTACCTTTTGAATACTCCACGCCCGTTGGCGACTCTGAAAACGAAAATAATACTGACTGCATGGGTGTTGAACCGTATGACCTATCAATATAGGATACCATGCTGTTTTCGTACTCAACGGTATAAGCACCCATGCTGCCTCTGGTAATGACAAATCCAACTTCATTGTTAGCGGTTATTGCTATCCCTTGCTCTGAACCACCCACTTCAAAGTCGCCACTCGCGCTGAAGTTTAATCCGCTCTTTAGATTGTTAAAACTTATTTCGTTGAAAACGCTGTTCCCGTCTTCGTCGATAGCGGCAAACGCCGTTGACATAACCCCAATTACCAGCGCGGCTATAATTATAAATGCAAGGAATTTTTTCATTTTCATAAGCCCCCAAAAATTTTATTTACTATCAAAAGGTGTACTTTTTGATAGTGCGTGTGTATAAATCATTGTACACAAAATATACCGATATTGCAAGCGATTTTTTAAGACCTTTCATAATAATTTTACAAAACCCCGGTAAATCCGGGGTTTTTTGCAGTGCCGACGCGGCTACTATCAAAAGGTACACCTTTTTATAGTGTGTGTTTTTGTGTTTTGCCCTGCAACTCCCTCCGGCGCTTCGCGCCACCTCCCTCAGAGAGGGAGGCTATGTCCCCCTCTTGAGGGGGATGTCACGTAGTGACAGGG
>WRLS01000075.1 GCA_009776345.1 Oscillospiraceae bacterium
GTCATATGCTTTGTCCTATAATCCGCCCAATCACCCAGCCGAGCCGGGCTCCAGGGCTAGAACGCGAAAAAAGGTATTAGGAATAAAAGAAATCAAAGACTTTTTCCGCTGTTATTACGTGCGCGGACGCTTCCGGTGTCGTTCCCTACTTTTGCTTTATGCCTACTTGCCTTTGTAGGTTATTCCCCTCCCTTGGAGGGGTGGACGGCGTAGCCGGACGGGGTGGTTCAAAATAGGTACAAAACTCACCGCTTCTTCCTTTTCTAATTCCTAATTCCTAATTTCTAATTCCTATTCGGGAGTAATTTGATGATAAAATTAAAACTAGCTTGCGCGGCGGCTGTGCTGTGTGTATTATGCGGCTGTGTTTTTCTGCCGGCGGAGGAGGAGCTTTTGCCGCCTGACCTGCTTGAACCGGACGAGGTTACATACCGCACGATGCAGGTCGGGCGCGGCGCGATCCGCGACATACTCTCCGACAGCGTTACCTCCGGGTCGGCGCTGCTGTTTGATATGACTTTCAACACGCGCTCGGGCTATCTTTCGCATCTGGACGCGCTCCCCGGCCAGCAGGTGCAAAAGGGCGATATACTCGCGCGCCTTGACACGGATTCACTGGAGCTGGACATACAGCGCCAGCGCCTGACTGTAGAAAGGCTGAGGCTCTCGCTTGCGGAAGCGGGGGATATAGAGCCGCCTTCCCAGTTCCCCGTGATGCAGGCGGAGCTTGATCTGGAAATGGCGCTGCTGAGATTAAAGCAGCTCGAGGATGAATACGCCGACCTGAGATGGGAACGCAATTGGGGCGAGGATATCGACATCCGCGAAGTAAACGCGAAAATAACCGGCAAAGCGCGGGACATCCAAAGCCAAAAGCTGGCAATAGAAAAGCTCCAGCTCTCCGTGCTTGAAAAGGAAAGCACCCCCGATATTTCCGAAAACCCGATCCGCCGCGCTGAAATTGATTTGGAGATGGCGATGCTCTCCCTGCGCCAAATGGAGGACGAATTCGCCAAGGCCACAATTACCGCGCCGATTGACGGCGAGATCGTGTTTTTGGGCGATTATAAAATCGGCGAATTTGTCCCCGGCCGCCGCACCGTGCTGACTGTCGCGGACCCTACGGTTATCAATTTTATCTACACGGGCCAGCACATCAGGCGCATACAGCACGGCATGGACGCGCATATAATAATCGGCAGCCACCGTATCCCCGCGCGCGTTACAATGACCCCCATGACCGTCCCGCTTGATGAGCAGGGGCGTTATAAAGACGCGGTCATCTTCTCGTTGGACAACCCCGAGGATTTGCCGGAGGGCACGGGCATTGGCAGGCGGTACCAGTTTGAGATTCTGCTGGAGGAAAAAGACAACGTGATTTTACTGCCCAGGGAAGCGGCGTCTACTTTTATGAACCAATATTATGTCCAGGTCCTCGAGGACGGCCTGCGTGTTGAGCGCGACCTCAGCGTCGGCATCGTAACAAACACGCACATAGAGGTCCTAAGCGGGATCACGGAGGAAGATTTGGTGATAATCGGGACGGAGAGGTAAAATAGAGTTCATAATGCATAATTATCGGGCTTCCATGCCCGACCGCGAATATTCGCTTTAACTTTGACGGTCGGGGATGGAACCCCGACCCTTCAACTTTCTTCCTTTTCTTTAAATTTTGCCCGTTGATACAACTTCATCCTGCCCTTGCTTCCAACCTTCACAACCGCGCCTACATGGTACAAAACATTCAAAGCAGTTTGTGCATCGCGCAGTGAAAGCCCTGCTGCGATCTTATAATCCGCAGAAGTGAATTCTTCCGGCAGGTTTTCCGGGATCAAAGAATCCCAACCTGAGGCGCCGTTCCCAACAGCAAGCTCTCCGGCAAGCCCTGTAGGTATACGCTCCAGACGGGATGAACCCCGCTTTTTATCGCGGCCCCAACCGTTAAGGCTGCGATAATCATCCACATCCACAAGCAGCAGTAAAATTTTCAGGTTCGGATGAGCCAGCAGCCCGCGGATTTTATACAGCTCATAAAAAGCATCGTAGAAGCTTCCTGTTTTTGGGCTTTTGCGTTTGCCCGATGTTTCCCCGGTACTGGGGTCTATCCATGAAATTCGGCGTATATGTGGGATCGGGTACACCACTGTGACCCTAGCCGCGGACAGAAACGCCTCAAGCTTCCCGCGAAGCTTCTCAAAGCTGCGTGTTTGTATTTCGATGATGCCGCCTTCACTTACAATATCAGCTATATAGGGGTCGATTTTCAGCTCATGGTTTTCCGGGCAAGGCTCCATATACCGTTTTACAACGGCGTGTAAGCTCTTTTCCCCTAATACGCCGATGCCTTTGCTCTGCCGCTTATCCTGCCGTGTGCTTTCTATGGCCCTGTCAAACCGCTCTTTATCCATATATAACCTCATAAACCGTATTGTGTCTATGATACCCGCCCCCCGCCTTTACTGTCAAGATGGTATTTCACTCTTGAAAACTATCCGGGCGCGGGGTATAATGTTAATATAATAATTCAAGCACACCGAAAGGGGAAAACAATGATGAAGCTTAAGCTTGCAAAAGTAACCGACCGCGCGTTCGCGCCATACGGCCAAGTGCTGGAGGGTTATGACTTTTCTACATTTTTAGAGGCGCTTGAAAAAACGGCCCTGCCGGACGGCCGCGTGGCATATGTCCCGAGTGACCCGTCGCTCGAAGCGGACAAGGCCTACGCCGATTTGCGCGACCGCGGTTTCGGCGGTATGCCGATCCAGATCGGTTACTGTAACGGCTACAACACCGCCCTGAACGCGCTGGAATATCACAGGGACAGCGAAATCTGCATAGCGGCGCACGACTGCATACTTCTGATCGCCCTACAGTCCGAAATCGAACAGGACGGCCTGCTCGACACCGCGAAGGTAAAGGCGTTTTTGCTTCCCGCGGGCGTTGCGGTTGAGTGCTTCGCGACGACTTTGCACTTTGCCCCTTGCAGCGCGGAAAAAGGCGAGGCCTTCCGCGTCGCCGTAGTCCTGCCCCTTGGCACAAATACCGCAAA
The DNA here is from genome assembly GCA_009776345.1 of Oscillospiraceae bacterium. Lineage (GTDB taxonomy): Bacteria > Bacillota > Clostridia > Oscillospirales > Ruminococcaceae > WRAV01. The sequence goes on from WRLS01000075.1 coordinate 3,050, forward strand.
GCCCGATTTCGAGCCGAAAAACCGCGAGGACAACCACCTTACCGCTAAAAACAAATGGCTGCTCGCCCACCCCGATTTTGCGAAGGATGAAAAGCTTATCGGGCTGAAAGGCAAAAACATTAACCTTGAAGGTGACCTGTGGTGAGTAACTGCGTCATCGGCATTGATGTAGGCACATCCGGCTGCAAAACAATCGCCGTGGATGCCTCCGGTGCGATTTTGGCATCCTGCGTCAGCGAATACCCGCTCTATCAGCCAAAAGCCGGCTGGAATGAGCAGGACCCCGCCGATTGGTGGGTCGGCGTGCAAAAAAGCGTTAGCGAAGCCGTTTCTAAAATAGGTAATGCGGAAATCGCGGGGGTAAGCTTTTCCGGCCAGATGCACGGTTTAGTCGCGCTGGACAAAAACGATAATATTGTGCGCCGGGCGATCCTGTGGAACGACCAGCGCACCGATGCCGAATGTGAGGAAATAACAGCGGCGGCGGGCGGTTTAGAGGGACTCCTTTCTTATTCCAACAACATGATGCTCACCGGCTACACCGGCGGCAAGATTTTGTGGATGAAGAAAAACGAGCCTGAAAATTACGCAAAAACCGCGCTTGTCCTCAACCCAAAGGATTACATACGCTTCCTTATGACCGGCAGCAAAGAAACCGAGGTTTCCGACGCTTCCGGCACCGGGCTATTCGATGTGAAAAACCGCGCGTGGAGCTTTGAGCTTATCGAAAAAATCGGCCTTGACAAAAGCATTTTCCCAAGCTGCGTACAATCCACCGACCAAACCGGTCCTGTAACCGAAAAAGCCGCAAAGCTTACCGGTATCCCGGCAGGTACGCCTGTATTTGCGGGCGGCGGCGACGCGGTGATTTCTACAACAGGCCTGGGGCTTGTAAAACCCGGGCGCGCGGGCGTTACGCTGGGGACATCCGGCGTTGTGGCTGTCGGTTTGCCCGGTTACGCGGACAATCCCGGCGGGATGCTGCAGCTTTTCTGCGGCAACGCTCCCGGGCGCTGGATGGCGTTTGGCTGTACTTTATCGGCGGCGGGTTCGTACCAATGGCTGCGCGATATGCTGGGCGGAATAGATTTCCGCGAGCTTGACGATCTCGCGGCGGAGGTCCCGCCGGGCTGTGACGGGCTACTGTTTTTGCCGTATCTCACCGGGGAGCGCTGCCCGATTTTTGACGCAAACGCAACAGGCAGTTTTACCGGCATAAACTCCACCATGCGAAAGGGGCATTTTGCCCGCGCCGTGCTGGAAGGCGTGTGCTATTCCCTAAAGCAGGTGTACGACCTGATCGTAAAAGCGTCCCCGGGCATCGACACAAACGAGGTTGCAATAGCCGGCGGCGGCGCGAAAAGCCCGCTGTGGCGGCAAATGCTGGCGGATATTTTCGGTGTGCCTGTAAAAACCGTCCACGGAAGCGCGGAGGGCGGGGCATTCGGCGCGGCGATGGTGGCGGGCGCGGGCGCGGGGCTTTGGCAAAGCCTTGACGATGCGATGGCAATCGCAAGGCCGCAAACCGAAACCGCCCCCAACCCGGCAACCGCCGCGGTTTATAAGGCGCAGTACGAAAAATATGTAAAGATGTCGGGCTACGTGCAGGATTGAGGTTTCATCGTAAGGCGGGGGCAAGCCCCCGCCGATGTGCCGCCCGGTTTCACGGCGGGCCGTAGGGTCGGGTTTCCATGCCCGACCGACAATGTTGAATCGAATATTTGCGGGCGGGGATGGAACCCCGACCCTACCCTAAAACCTGTATCCTAAAACCTGCCGAAGGCAAAACACCCGTCACCGCGATGAACAAGTCATCACGGTGCCACCCTCTTTAAAAAAGAGGGTAAAGCTACAACAAGATTTATTCTTTCACAATAAAAGCGCAAAACAACCGTAGGACGTACCCTCTTTTTTAAAGAGGGTGGCTTCAAAGCGTTTACGCTTTGAAGCCGGGTGTTTTGCCCCCCTTGAAAAAAAACAAAAGATGCGTTATACTTATCTTCATGCCGCGAGGCGTAGCTCAGTTTGGTAGAGTGCTTGGTTTGGGACCAAGATGCCGCAGGTTCGAGTCCTGTCGCCTCGATTTAATCTTTCTGACGAAAGGTGGAAGCGTGTGGAAAATCAGAGGTATCTTCTTTTGGTAGAGGACGACCCTGTGATACAGGCGGGCAACAAGCATTTGCTCGCCCGCTTTGAATATCCTCTGAGGCAGGCGTTTACGCTGGCGGCCGCGCGGTCGGTTATGGCGGCGGAGGGGACGCCGCGCGCAATTATCCTTGACGTAATTCTCCCGGACGGCAACGGTGTGGATTTTTTGAGGGAGCTGCGCAAAACCTCCAATGTCCCCGTGCTTATCCTTACCTCCGAGGATACCCAGGAGGATATCCTAAGGGGGCTTACGGCGGGGGGCGACCATTACCTTGCCAAGCCATGCCCCCCCGCAGTTTTCATCAGCCATGTGGACGCGCTTCTGCGGCGGAGCGCGATGATGCCCGAAATGCTGACTTTCGGGCCGATCGGCTTGGAGCCGTCCTCCGGCAAGGCGTACATAAACGGCGATGACGTTGTATTGTCGCAAAAAGAATTTGCCCTTCTGCAGCAGTTCATACAGTACCCGAACAAGCTTCTGTTCGCGGCTGATTTATATAAAAAAGTATGGGGGCAGGAAATGCTCCCGGAGGATTATTCGCTCAGCAGCGCGATTTACAGGCTGAGAAAAAAGCTGGCGGCATCCGGGTATACAATAACCTCCGAATACAAGGAAGGCTATATTTTAGAGCTTGAGTGATTTCATCCGCTTGACCCAAAACCGCCGGTACCCCGCGCGGTTTTGTCAATTTCATCGCAGAGCAGCGGCTCCGGCGTGAAAATCGGTACAATCAGAAGCTGTGCGACCCGCTCACCGTGGCGGACGGTAAAATCGGCTTCCCCGTGATTTGCCAGCGGGATTATTATCTCCCCGCGGTAATCGCTGTCTATAACGCCGACGCAGTTAGAAGGCGCAACGCCGAATTTACTGCCCAGCCCGCTTCGCCCGAAAATCAGCCCGACAGCACCCATATCGCCAATGGCTATTGCAAGCCCCGTCGGGACCATCGCCCTGCCGCCCGCCGGTATTACAATCGGCGTCCGCGTACACGCGCAAAGGTCAAGCCCGGCGCTTCCCGGCGTTGCGCGGGTCGGGACAACCGCGTTTTCATCCAGCTTTTTTATTTTAAGATGTTTCATCATTTTACCTCCCGGTAATAAAGCCCCCTCGTCTTCTGCCCGTCCGCGGGCAGGCCCTGCGCATATGCCCGCCAAATTTGCCCGCACTGCTCCGGCGTTTCCGCCGTGAAATATAAGGTGCAGAAATCCACGCACTTCCAATCCTTCAGGCGGTCGGCGAGATACAGCGGCGCGGTATTCAGAAGCTCCGTGACCTGCCCGTTTTGGCGGCAAGTAAAGCAGTTGCCGAGGCGGTCTGTCAAAGCGCCTTCTTCACCAAGCCCCGCGGGGCGGCTGCGCATTGCCATCAGCGGGAGATAGCCATACGCCAATATCCCGACGGGCATCGATGAAGCAAGCTTTCTTATTCGGCTGAGCGGCATCTCAATGCTCAAAACCGCGTCAGCAAGCCCGATCGCGCGGTATTCGTCTATTGCCATGCTGTTTGTGATGTTCAGCGAAAAATCCCCGTGAAGCGTAAAGCCGTGCGCCTTCGCCCGCCCGATCGCCCATAAATTCCCAACAGACGCGTGTTTTATGTCTTTTAGTTGCAAAAGCTCTGTGTCTTGATCATCTTGCCCGCCGAAACGGAACCTCGGCAGCCGAACGGAAAGCTTTTCGCCGTATCGCAGACGTATATCGGCGGGGAGCTTTTGCAGCTCACAAAGCGGCAGGCTGATAAGCTGTGCGCCCTCTAAAATTTCACCGGTAAGCTGCCGAGTGTTTTCCGCGTGTACACGTATGCGCGGCCCCCCACGGCGGCGGGCTGCCGGTATAATTTTATTGTTTTGCTTTTTGTATGGATGCGCCACGGCTTTGCCTCGGATCTCTTCCAGCTGCGAAAGGGCTTCGCGGCGCATAAAGTTTATCGCGGAGGCGGGGAGCATAAGCCCTTCGCCTATTTTATATTCGGTTCCTGCGGGCAAAAAAGGCGTGCCACCTGTTTTCGCAAGAAGCCGCCCCGCGCGTTCGGGGTTTAGCGGAGCGGTTTCGGCAGGCTGCGGGACAGCGCCCGTAACAGTAATTTCAGCCCCGCCGCTGTCTTTTACCCTAAGAAGCGCGGGCTTATTTTCTTTTACCTCAAGCTCCATAAAAACGGGGACAATGGGGTTTTCTTTCGCGTACAGGGCGGCAAGCCCGGGCAAAATGCGCGCGGAGGCACTCACATCATCTTTACCGCGAACGCCGAACATCTCATCCCCCAGTCGCCCCTCCAAATATCCGTTTGTAAAACCGCCGCGGGAGAAAACCGCGCGAAGCTCATCCATGCGGGGTTTTTCACCGTCAAGCGCACGGCGGCAAGCCGTTACAGCCGCCGCCGCGTATTCAGGGCGTTTGAGCCTGCCTTCGATTTTCAGCCCCGCTATGCCGATCCCGGCAAGCTTCGGTATCATCTCAACCGCGGAAAGGTCTTTCAGGGAAAGGGCGTGGCTGCTGCCCTTTGATTTAAAAGGCAGGCGGCAGGGCTGGGCGCACAGCCCGCGGTTGCCGCTCCTTGTGCCGATCATTGAGCTTAAGTAGCACTGCCCGCTGATACACATACACAAAGCCCCGTGTACGAACACCTCAAGCTCAAGCGTACTGCGCGCGGCGATATATTCAAGCTCCGCAAAAGAAAGCTCCCTGGCAAGCACGGCGCGGGAAAACCCAAGCTGCTCAAGCATTTTTACGCCGTCTAAATTATGGACAGCTATTTGCGTGGAGGCAAAAAGCGGCAAGGAAGGGCAGTTTTCGCGCACATAGGCGGCAACGGCAAGGTCCTGCACGATTACAGCGTCAGCACCGGCAGCGCAGGCGGTTTCCAGCGTTTCCTCAAGCTCCGCAAATTCATCGTCAAAAACCACGGTATTGACAGTCTGGTAAACCTTTACCCCGCGCGCGCGGCAATACCGGGCGGCCTTCGCAAGCCCGCCCGCATCGAAGTTAGCCGCGCCGCGCCGCGCATTTAAGCTTTTGCCGCCCAAGTACACCGCGTCCGCGCCTGTCCGCACGGCGGCGATCAGGCTTTCTTCACTGCCGGCGGGCGCCAGTATTTCCGGTTTAGTTTTTAACATGCTTGCCGTCCTGCTGCCTTAACGCCGCCAGTGTTTTTTTAGTTTCCTGAAGCTCCGCCCGCGCCCGTGTCGCTTCTTTGTCGTAACGGGAAATCTGGCGGCGCAGGCTGTCGGCGTTGTCGTCCGTTTTTTTAAGCTGATCCAAGTAATGCAGTGCCGCCAGCAGCAGCGCCTTGTCGGGGGACATCGCGCTGCTGCCTTTTGTTATTGTATGTATAAGGCTGTCGATTTCCCGCGCGAGGCCCTGTACATAATCAGTTTCTTCGGTGGTTGTTATGGCGTATTTTTGCCCGTTTACCGTAACGGTCAGCTTTTGGCTCATTGAAGAAAACCCCTCTTATTCGGCTTTTGTATATATTATAATACATTTTTCGCCGGTTGAATAGGGGGTTAACCAAACCTCTCTGCAATTTTCGCCTTGAATGTATCGGCAAGAATAAAACTGCTTTCGTCCGTAAAATCCGCGCGGATATAAACGGCGATGCCGTAATCCAGCCTCGCCAGATATTCCCCGGCATCCTTGCGGATATGATAATCAAGATAAGTGATGTCGCTGTCCGCGATGTTTATGATTTTCTCAAACACGCCGTCTGCCGCGACGGTTTTGAAGATGTCAATACGCTGATTTATAAAGCTTGCGATCAACTCCCCGGCGCGCTGTGCGCGGGCATCGCCGCCGGCAGCGGACGTGAGGATTGCCGCGAGCCGCCGCCCGTCCAGAAGCTGCATCCCCGCCTGCAGCGTCATTTCCGCGCCGAGCTGCCAAACCGTAAAATCTTCCGCGAGCGTATATTCGATAGAACCGACCGCGTCCGCCGCTGTTATAAAACCCGCGCGGTCAACGCGTATATAACGGTCGGCCGCAATGCCAAGCTCCTCGGCGAGCTTTTCTTTTGTATACTGCGCGCCGCCGTATTTGTAAACCTCGGAAAGCGGCTCTAGCCTGCCGTTGTTTGTAATCATTGTTTGCGGCGGGAATACGGTGAACGGGACCTCCCCCGTAATAGGGTTAACGCGCACCAGCATAAATATTTCCGGGATGCCGCCTTTTTCCGCCGTACCCATAGCAAGCACGGTTATCGAATCCTCGGGAGACGGGCTGTAAGCATCCTCCTGTATCGGCGCGGGGACAGCGGCGGGGCGGGCAAAGCCCAAATTGGCAAGCGCCAAAAACATCAGCGAAAAGCCCAGAAAGGCAACCGCAAACGCAAGGAAAAAATAACGCGCCGAGCCGGACGGCTGTGTGTTTGGGTTCATGGTAAACTCCGAAATAGAAATTAGAAAATAGGAATTAGGAATTAGTAAGGGACGAAACGGAAAGTTTTGTACCTATATAAAACCACCCCGGCGCATTCGCGCCACCCCTCCAAGGAGGGGAATAATCTACAAAGGCAAGTATGAACAAACCTAAAGTAAGGAGCGACACTGGAAGCGCCCGCGCACGTAAGAATAGCGGAAAAAGTCTTTGATTTCTTTTATTCCTAATTCCTTTTTTCGCGTTCAAGCCCTGGAGCTTGGCTCGGCTGAGCGATTGGGCGGATTATAGAACAAAGCACATGACGTGCGCGATGAAGGGTACGAAGCTATGCGGTTTGTCGAAATGGGGGTCCGGGGTCTCCCCGGCGCGTTTTGGTTACTTTGCCGCGTTGCAAAGTAACAGCCCCCGCGGCTTGAGCGGTGAAAAATAACCGAAGATGAACC